>JAFXAC010000073.1 GCA_017522125.1 Clostridia bacterium
CGGGTATCGCCCTCAACCGCATCGGTAACGGTAAGGTTAAGAACACCGTTCTTCAGTCCGCATTCTTCTCCCTCGCAGGCATTCTTCCCAAGGAAGACGCTATCGAGTACATGAAGAAGATGGCATACAAGTCCTACATCAAGAAGGGACAGGCTATCGTTGACCTCAACTACAACGCTATCGACGCAGGCGCTGACGCTTACGTTAAGGTAGACGTTCCCGCCGCTTGGGCAACCTGCGCAGACGATGCTCCCGCAGCTCTCGCAACGGGCAAGCGTGCAAACCTCGTTGACTTCGTAAACAACATCGCTTCTCCCGTTGGAGCTATGCGCGGTGACTCCCTCCCCGTATCCGCATTTATGGATTACGTTGACGGTACGTTCCCGCAGGGCTCTGCCGCTTACGAGAAGAGAGGCGTTGCAGTTTCCGTTCCCTCTTGGGACGCTTCCAAGTGCGTACAGTGTAATATGTGCTCCTTCGTTTGCCCCCACGCCGCTATCAGACCTTACGCTCTGAACGCTGACGAGGCCGCAAACGCTCCCGCTTGCACCAAGTACACCGACAAGCCCGCACTTAAGACCGACTACAAGTTCACCATCGGCATCTCCACCCTTGACTGTATGGGTTGTACCCTCTGCGTTAAGGCGTGCAAGCTCGGTTGCCTTACTATGGTTCCCGCAGCTACCGTTGCTGAACAGCAACAAGCTTTCGATTACTGCGTAGCTAACGTTTCCGAGAAGGAGCTTCCCTACGGCGACAACACCGTTAAGGGCAGTCAGTTCAAGCAGCCCCTGCTTGAGTTCTCCGGCTCTTGCGCAGGCTGTGCAGAAACCTCTTACGCTCGCCTTATCACTCAGCTCTTCGGCGAGAGAATGTACATCTCCAACGCAACCGGATGCTCCTCTATCTGGGGCGGCTCCGCACCTGCAACTCCCTACACCGTAAACCGCGAAAGCGGCAAGGGCCCCGCTTGGGCTAACTCCCTCTTCGAGGACAACGCCGAGCACGGTCTTGGTATGGCTCTCGGTCAGAAGACCATTCGCGAGAAGCTCATCGCCAAGGTTGCCGAGATGGCAGCATCCGACAAGGCTTCCGACTCCTTCAAGGCAGCCGCTGAGGCTTACCTTGCATCCAAGGACGACGGCAAGGCTAACGCCGCCGCTACCAAGGCTCTCGTTGCTGAGCTTGAGGCTGCAGCAGCCGCAGGTTGCCCCGTAGCTCCCGCTATCCTTGCTGAAAAGGATTACCTCGCTAAGAAGTCCGTTTGGATCTTCGGTGGCGACGGTTGGGCATACGATATCGGATTTGGCGGTCTTGACCACGTTCTCGCATCGGGCGAGGATGTAAACGTTATGGTATTCGATACCGAGGTTTACTCCAACACCGGCGGACAGGCTTCCAAGGCTTCCCAGATCGGTCAGGTTGCACAGTTCGCAGCCGCAGGTAAGGCAATCGGCAAGAAGAACCTTGCAGAGATCGCTATGTCCTACGGTTACGTATACGTAGCACAGGTTGCTATGGGTGCTGATATGAACCAGTTCCTCAAGGCTCTCTCCGAGGCTGAGGCTTACCACGGACCTTCCCTCATTATCGGCTACGCTCCTTGTGAGATGCACGGTATCAAGGGCGGTATGTTCAACAGCCAGCTTGAGATGAAGAGAGCGGTTGACGCAGGCTACTGGCAGATGTTCCGTTACAACCCTGCCCTCAAGGCAGAAGGCAAGAATCCTCTTACCGTGGATTCCAAGGAGCCTACCGCAAGCTACCGCGACTTTATCACCAGCGAGACTCGTTACAGCAGACTTGCACAGCAGTTCCCCGACAGAGCCGAGGCGCTCTTCGACAAGGCAGAAAATGCCGCAAAGGACAAGTACGAGAGACTTCTCAAGTACGGCAAGCTGTTTGACTAATAACAAAAAGTGGGCGCGGCTCGGTGACCTGCTTTATCGCAGGTCACCGAACGATGTTTGCCCTTACCGGCAAGTGATGTCGGCTTCCCCTAACGATGTTGCCTTCGGCAATGATGTTGTGCCTTCGGCACAGTGGGCAAACATCACATCATTGCGACCATCGGGAACAACATCATTACGAACGAAGTGAGTAACATCACTTTTGCGTAAGCAAAAACACCACTCCTTTACCATCCGAAAACAAAATATGGTATAACACACTATACCTTGCAAGCAAGGTAGTGTGCAAAAGGGACGAGAAAATCTTGTCCCTTTTGATATTGCTGAAAAACTGCTTTACGGTAGGTAGCACCATTCAACCCCATCTTTTATAAGGAAAAAATATGGAATATAAAACTTCGGGCGGCGTGACGTTTGCCTACTCGCCGCTTATCGACGTGCCGCACGGCTTTTCAACGCGGCTCGGCGGCGTGAGCGAGGCGGCGCACACGTCCGCATTAAATCTTGCGTTTGACAAGGGCGACGGGCGCGAAACGGTCCTTAAAAACCTCGCGCTGTTTGCCGCCGCCGTCGGCGTGGACGAAAAAAGCATAATCTCCGCGCCGCAAATACACTCCGCGACCGTCAGGCGCGTGAGTATCGCAGACGCGGGGCGCGGATATTTTAAGGAATGCGACTTCGCGTGCGACGGCTATATCACCACGGAGCGCGGCGTAACGCTCGGCGTTAAGACCGCGGACTGCGTGCCGATACTGATGTGCGCAAAGCGCGGCGGCGAAGGGCGCGCCGTGTGCGCCCTGCACGCGGGCTGGCGCGGAACGTCGGCAAGGATAGTCGAGGCGGCACTCGGTGAGCTTTTCGCCCTCGGCTTTGCACCGAGCGATATCTACGCCGCGATAGGGCCGTCGATAGGAAGCTGCTGCTACGAGGTCGGCGAGGACTTTTACGCCGCGTTCGACGCAGAGCTACGGGAGAAATTCGTTATCCCGACGGAAAACGGCAAGTACCGCGCCGACCTGCGCGCGGCAAACCTCGCGCTTTTCGAGGCGGCGGGCGTGCCGCGACAAAACGTCGACGTAAGCGAGGATTGCACCTACTGCCGAGGTGACCTCTACTACTCACACCGCCGCCAAAACGGCACGCGCGGCTCAATGCTGTCTGTAATTGCATTATGAAAAAGCGGAAAAATTTTCCGCTTTTTTATTTTGCGCGTATAATGGCGGTGGGAATGGGAAAGAATAAAATGTAACTATCGGAAGGCAAGGGTACTCTACATATCTACAAAGGAGTACGAAAATGAAAACGAAAAAAGCCATTCATAATAAAAGCCACCTTTGCCTTATTCCGATAATACTCGCCGCCGTGATGATACTGTCGGCGGCTTGCTCCGCGAGCGCGAAGCAGGACAGCGTGTACGAGCGCGTTTTGCGCCTTCACGTCATAGCAAACTCGGACAGCGATGACGATCAGCGCATAAAATACGAGGTGCGCGACGCGATACTTGCCGCGACCGCATCGCTTTTGGGTGATTGCGCCGACAAAGAGGAGGCGGTTGAGCGCGTAAATTCCTCGCGCAATATCATTCTTGATGCCGCCGCCGAGGTGCTTTCGCAAAACGGCGTGGACTACGGCGCGGATATGCTCGTAGGTCAGGAAAATTACCCCGAGCGCGTATACGATGGCGCGGCGTATCCCGCGGGAGAATACACCTCGGTGCGTGTCGTCCTCGGTGACGGCGAGGGGCAGAATTGGTGGTGCGTGCTGTTTCCGCCGCTGTGCCTGTCCGCCGCGCTTGAAAAAAAGGCGGATGCCACGCTCCCCCTCTCCCCCTCGGACACCTTCGACGACGCCGTTGAGGTCGGCATAACCGACAAGCAATACGGCATCATCACCGAAACGGAAAATACCCCGAAATACCGCCTGAAATTCAAGCTTTTCGAGCTTATAGCGGAGCTGTTTGAGTAAAAAAACGCGCTTATGGCAAGCCATAAGCGCGTTTTTTCACAATCAATCTTCCTCAAGCTCGTTAAAATAATCCCTATCGAAAAATTCCGACAAGGTAATTCCCGCCCCCTCGCAAAAGCGCTTTATCGTAATGACCTTAGAGCATTTTGTTCTACCCTTGATAAGATCATAGATAGCGGAAGGCGACATTCCGCCGTTCAATGCGATATCGCATACATTACTGCCGCGTTCATTACAAATTTCATCTATCCGCTTGATTATAGCATCGTTTAATTTCATAACATTATCCTACCTACATTTTTGTGGAGTTCCACAAATATTATAGGTAAATACAAAAACTTTCTCTCGTGGAATTCCACGATGTTGACAAAGTTTTTCTTTAATAGTATAATATATTTCGTGGTATTCCACGAAAGGAGAGCGAGATATGACAATTGCCTTTGCAGGTCACGCCTTTATAACTTCAAGCGGCAAGGTAAAAGAAATTGTAAAAGAGCAAATAAGAAATCACGCCGTTGGCATCGGGCGCATTACCTGCTATCTTGGCGGGTATGGAAATTTTGACGAGATATGCGCTTGCGCGTGCCGAGAATTGAAGCAAGAAGAGTATGGCATCGAGGTGGTATACGTTAGCCCATATTTCAGCTTGCAGGAGCAAGCCAAAATAAAAGAAATGCAGAGAAGTGGTTTATATGATACGTCAATATACCCTCCCATTGAAAAAACGCCACCGAGATTTGCAATTTTAAAGCGAAACGAATGGATGATGACAAACGCAGACCTCGTAATAGCATATGTAGATCATAGCTACGGCGGCGCATATAAGTCACTTCAAGTGGCAAAGAGAAAAAACAAAAAAATAATAAATATTTGCGATCTTCTATAATAAAAAAAGAGCCTTGCGGCTCTTTTTTTATTTAATTACTGTGCGGCGTCGACGATAGCGGCGAATTTTGCGGGAACAAGAGATGCTCCGCCGATAAGTCCGCCGTCAACGTTGGGCTTTGCAAGAAGCTCTGCCGCGTTTGCGTCGTTCATAGATCCGCCGTACTGAATGGTAACGCTCTCGGCTACCTCTGCACCGTAAAGCTCAACGAGTACGTTACGGATAGCGGCGCAGGTTTCTTCTGCCTGCTCGGGAGTTGCGGTAAGTCCCGTGCCGATCGCCCATACGGGCTCGTAAGCGATGATAACGTTCTTAAGCTGCTCAGCAGTAATGCCTGCAAGGTCGAGCTTGGTCTGCATTCCAACTACCTCGTTGGTGATGCCCGAAAGTCTTTGCTCCTTGACCTCGCCAAGGCAAAGAATGACCTTCATTCCTGCCTCAAGAGCCGCCTTGGTGCGAAGGTTAACTGTTTCGTCGGTCTCACCGAAATACTGACGTCTTTCGCTGTGACCGATGATAACGTACTCAACTCCGATAGCGGTGAGCATCTCGGCGCTGACCTCGCCCGTGTATGCGCCCTTGGGAGCGAAATGCACGTTCTCAGCTCCGATTTTGATGTTAGAGCCCTCGGCTGCCTCCATAGCGGCGGCGATGGTTACGTAGGGAGCGCAGAAAATAATATCACAATTATCCTTGCCTGCAACGAGGGGCTTTACGCCTGCGATAAACTCACGCGCCTCGGCGGGAGTGAAGTTCATCTTCCAGTTGCCTGCAATAACGGTTCTTCTCTTTGCGGGATTCATATCTGTCACCTCAATTACTTGTTCTGAAGGCAAGCGATGCCGGGAAGCTCAAGTCCCTCAAGGAACTCAAGAGATGCGCCGCCGCCCGTGGAAACGTGAGTCATCTTTGCCGCGTAGCCGAGCTTTTCAACTGCTGCTGCGCTGTCGCCGCCGCCGATGATGGAAACTGCTCCGCTCTCTGCAACTGCCTTAGCAACTGCCTCGGTACCTGCGGCAAAGTTCTTCCACTCGGAAACGCCCATAGGACCGTTCCAAACTACGGTTCCTGCACCAACGAGAGCGTCGGAGAAGAGCTTCTGAGTCTTAGGTCCAACGTCAAGTCCCATCCAACCGTCGGGAATGCTGTCGGAGTCAACGGTAGAGAACTCGGTGTTCTCGTCGTATTCCTTACCGATAATGTTATCAATGGGGAGAAGGAACTTAACGCCCTTGTCAGCCGCCTTCTTGAGCATCTCGCGAGCAAGCTCGATCTTGTCATCCTCGCAAATGGAAGTACCGATGCTGTAGCCCTGTGCCTTGAAGAAGGTGTAAGCCATACCGCCGCCGATGATGAGGGTATCAACCTTCTCGATAAGGTTGTTGATAACGCCGATCTTGTCGGAAACCTTTGCGCCGCCGAGAATAGCAACGAAGGGACGGGCAGGATCCTCAAGAGCCTTACCCATAACGCCGATCTCCTTCTGAATGAGGTATCCGCAAACTGCGGGCAGATAATCGGCAACGCCTGCGGTGGAGGCGTGTGCGCGGTGAGCCGCGCCAAATGCATCGTTTACAAAGATCTCAGCCATGGAAGCGAGCTCCTTTGCAAACTCGGGATCGTTCTTTTCCTCTCTCTTGTCGAAACGGGTGTTCTCAAGAAGGAGAGCCTCGCCACTCTTAAGAGCAGCAGCCATAGCCTTGGTCTCCGCGCCGATGGTGTCGGGAGCAAGTGCTACGTTCTGACCGAGAAGCTCGGTAAGTCTTGCGGCAACGGGAGCAAGAGAGAACTTGGGGTTAGCCTCGCCCTTGGGCTTGCCCATGTGGGAGCAAAGGATAACAGCCGCGCCGTTATCAAGCAGATACTTGATGGTGGGCAGAGCCTCTACGATACGCTTGTCCGAGGTGATAACGCCGTCCTTAAGCGGAACGTTAAAATCGCAACGGACGAGTACCTTCTTACCCGATACGTTGATATCTTCAATTGTTTTCTTGTTGTAGGTCATAAAATTCAACCTGCCTTTCGCAAATTTTTACATTATATAATATACCACAAATGTAAAGAAATATCAAGCATTATTTGCAAATTTTAACGCCTTTTCGGCAAATTTTTCCGAAAAGGCGTTAAGTCAGTATTTTATTTTTTTAAGTGCCTTGTTAACGTCCTTAAGAACTGCGTTTATGCTCTCCGACGGAGTCGAGCCCGCAAGGATCGCATCGCGGAACGCGCCGAAGGTCGCCGCGTCGAGATCCTTGCAGTTTCCTTGGTGGAGATACGAAAAATCGGCGTATATCTCCTCGGCAAGTATCTTCTTTATCATATGGAACGAGTCGTTGTCGCGGATATAGTTCTCGGCACAGTAGGCGGCGTACTCGCCGTCTATCCACTCGCCCGACGCCGCATCAAGCGCGGGAAGCAGAACGCCCATCACGTCGGGGCGCGAGTTGTTTGCGCTGACGCAAAGCACTCCCCTATCCTGCGAGGCAACGGCATACGGCTCGCCGCCAAGCGTAGGAAGCGGCAGAACGCCCCACGCGGTCTTTTTGTTATAAAAGCTACTCATTTCCGAGAGCGTTCCCATATGAAAGAGCGCCTTGCCCTCGGCAAATATTTGCGCTCCCGTCTTTGCAAAGGTCGCGCTCTCCTCGGTCGCGGGCGTGGGCATATATACGTTAGCCCCGTGCAAGAGTCCGACGAGAGTATCCACAGCTTCAAGCGCGGACGATGAATAGCTTATCTGCGGATATCCGCCCGACTTGCCCGAAACGAAATCTATTCCGCCCCTTATCGCGGCGATATCGCCAAGAAACGAGGCGTCGTCGTGCGCACCGCCAACGCTCAGCGTGTATTCGCCATCAGAAATGGCAATACTTTCGGCAAACGCGAAAAAATAGTCAAAGGTCAGCGAGCCGTCACGCGCGGCGGCGTAAAGCTGCTCTGCGCCCTCGTCCTCAACCATATCACGGTTGAAATAAAGCGCGTAAACAAGCTCAGGGCTTTCGGTAGCAGAGCCAAGGTCAAAAAAGCTCTTGCCGTTATAATATCCCGCACCCCTGTTGCCGTCACTTACCGCGGTGTAAAACGGCAGACTGCGCATATCAAGTATCAAGCCCGATGCGGCAAAAAACGCGGCGTGGGAGGACGGAACAAGCAGCAGGTCGGCGTAGTACGCCGTGCCGCTTCCCGAATTTATCGACGCCTTAAGCTCCGTCATCATTTGGTCGACGCTTGCGCTTACCGTCAGAAAATCGCAGCCGAGCTTTTCGGTAAGCATCTTATTTCGCTCATTGTACGCAGTATAAAGCGGCGCATTTTCGTCCTGAACGATGGTGTTTACGGTTTCGTCGGCAACGGCAACAAGCACCGTCGAGCCCGACATATCCATATAAAACACCTTGTCAAGTCGGTCCTTCGCCTGCTCCTTCAGCGCAGGGTCGATAAGCTGTGCCGCGGGCGGAAGAGTCCCCCCCGTATACGCGGGCGCGGTGGTCATAGCACCTTGATTCGTAGGTGCGGTAGTTTTTGCGGCATTCTCCTCGGTGTAGATTATAAGCCCACAGCCGCAAAAAAGCCAGAGCGAGAGGAGAAGGCAGACAAAAGCGACCGCCGTTTTTGTCAGTTTCATAAATTACGCCTCTACCGTTACGATAAAACCGCTGTGGTTATTTCCCGAAACGGTATAGCTCTTTCCCGTGGGCACGGGAACGGCAGTGGTGCTGCCCGTCTGTGCAACGAAATATATCTCATATTGCTTGCCCGTGTCGGTGGTGAATTTAAGGTGATTTTCGCCGTAGGAATAATAATTTTCAAGCACGGCGATATATTCCTCAAGGCAGAGATTAGTTTGCGTCATATAGTATGCGTGAGCCTCACCAACGTATCTGTAATGCCAATCGTCAAGACCTGCGGGCATACCCGTCTGCGACTCCTTGGTGGGGTCAAAGCGGCGCACGAAGCCGTACTTGTGCGCGTTGGCATTCACCCACGCGAGTATCGTGCGACAGGCATCGTTAGAATCGCTGAACTTGTATACTCTGCCGTTCATAAACACAGCCATATTGATCCCGTAGCCGCTGTTATGGTCGCTCTGTCCGGGAGGGTTGGCAGTCTGGGGATACGTTTTATAAAGCGACTCCTGCGTAGCGTAGCTTCTGTAGCCGCCGTTGTTGTCAACGTAAACGTTATATCCCTTTTCGGTGACGAGCGCGCGGCACATATCCTTGAAATGCGTGAGCGCCGTGGAATTAAGAGAAATATTTTCAGAGCCTGCAAGCAGATAAAGCGATTTCATCGTTTTATCAGGAGCCTGCGCAAGCTCGTTTGCGTCGTAAAGCTTTTCGATATCGGCGTCACCATTCGGGAAAGTAAAGGGGTGAGTCGCATTAACAAGCACGAGTGGGCCTGCGCCTGCCTCTGCCGAGGAGAGTATAATGGAGGTATAGCCCGAAGCGGGAGGGTTCGTAACGGGAACGGTGGTTTCATCGCTCTCCCCGTCGGGCTCGGTGGTTTCGTCGGGTGAGGGCGTCGTAGCGTCAAGCACCTCCGAGGTGTCGGGCGTGACTTCCCCGTCGCCGCCTATCGCATCCTTGAGAACGAAAACTGCGGAAAGTATGAGAATGAGCGCAAGTATACCAAGAATAGCAAGTATGGTGATCTGCTTGCGTCTGCGGCGGCGAAGCCGTTCAGTTCTTGTAGGTCTTGGATTGGGGAAATAGTCCCTCGTTGATGAATCGCGGCGGTTCATATCACTTGCCTCCTTGAAAGATAGGTAAATTCATATTGATTTTTCGCTAAGCCTGTGCCAAATATTCGAAAGAGGGGCAAAATTTGCTCAAATTGTCCAAATCTTGCCCCTTTACAGCTATAGAATTATTGTGCGTCCTTGATGGAGAAGTCCATTCTTCCCTTCTTGTCAAGACCGATATACTTAACCTTTACGGTATCGCCAAGCTTGAGAACGTCCTCGACCTTCTCTACGCGGTGATCGGCGAGCTTGGAAATGTGTACCATTCCCTCCTTGCCGGGTGCGTACTCAACGAAGCAACCGAACTCCTTGATGCCCGTGACCTTACCCGTGTAAACTGCGCCAACCTCAGGCTCGAAGCAGATAGCGTCGATAACAGCCTTTGCAGCCTCGGCAGAGGTGCGGTTAACTGCGGCAACGTATACGGTTCCGTCGTCCTCGATGTCGATCTTCGCGCCCGTGTCGGCGGTGATCTTCTGAATTACGGAGCCGCCCTTACCGATGACCTCGCGGATCTTGTCGGGGTCGATCTTGATAGTGAGCATCTTGGGTGCGCTTTCGTTAACGTCTGCGCGAGGAGCGTCGATAGCCTTGAGGATAACCTCGTCAATGATGTAATCGCGTCCTGCGTGAGTGGTCTCAAGCGCGGACTTGATGATCTCGGGGGTAAGACCGTCGATCTTAAGGTCCATCTGAATGGAGGTGATACCCTTGTGAGTACCTGCAACCTTAAAGTCCATATCTCCATAGAAGTCCTCAACGCCCTGAATGTCAAGCATCGTCATCCATCTTTCGCCCTCGGTGATAAGACCGCAGGAAATACCTGCAACAGGAGCCTTGATCGGAACGCCCGCGTCCATAAGAGCAAGGGTGGAGCCGCAAACGGATGCCTGAGAGGTAGAGCCGTTGGAGGAAACTACCTCGGAAACGAGGCGGATAGCGTAGGGGAATTCCTCCTCGGAGGGAAGAACGGGAACGAGAGAACGCTCGGCAAGTGCGCCGTGACCGATCTCACGTCTGCCGGGGCTACGGGAGGGCTTAGCCTCACCAGTGGAGTAGCCGGGCATATTGTAGTGGTGCATATATCTCTTAGAGGTCTCGTTGTCGATACCGTCAAGCATCTGAGCCTCTGCAAGAGTGCCAAGAGTAGCAAGAGTAACTACCTGAGTCTGACCGCGGGTGAACATACCCGAGCCGTGTACCTTCTTAAAGAGTCCTACCTCTGCGCAGAGGGGACGGATCTCGTTCATTGCTCTGCCGTCAACGCGCTTGCCGTCCTCGAGGAGCCAACGGCGAACGACCTTCTTCTGCATCTTGTAAACAAGCTCAGGCATCTGAACTGCAAGGTCGGGATATTCCTCGGAGAACTTCTCCATAATAGCGTCGGTGATGGGAACCATTCTCGCGTCGCGGACGTTCTTATCATCGGTATCAAGAGCGTTCATAAGGTCAGATTCGCAGAATGCGAAGATCTTATCGAACATATCGTGGTCAAGGTCGCAAGAGGGATACTCGAACTTGGGCTTGCCGATCTCGTCAACGATAGCGTCAACGAACTTGAGCAGCTCCTTGATCTCCTCGTGAGCCTTCATAATAGCGTCGTACATTACGTCGTCGGGGACTTCGTTTGCGCCCGCCTCGATCATAACGACCTTTTCCTTGCTTGCGGCAACGGTAAGCTCAAGGTCGGAAACCTTGCGCTCTGCCTCGGTGGGGTTGATGACGATCTTGCCGTCAACAAGACCTACGTGAAGTCCCGCGATAGGACCGTTCCACGGAATATCGGAGATGGAAAGCGCGATGGACGCGCCGATCATAGCAACTACCTCTGGCTCGCAATCCTGATCCACAGCCATAACGGTGAGGGAAAGCGCAACGTCGTTGCGAAGGTCCTTCGGGAAAAGGGGACGAACGGGACGGTCGATAACGCGAGAGGTGAGTATCGCCTTTTCGCTGGGCTTGCCCTCTCTCTTGAGGTATCCGCCGGGGATCTTACCTGCGGCGTACATTCTCTCCTCAAAGTCTACGGACAGAGGAAGGAAGTCAATACCGTCGCGGGGCTTTGCCGATGCGGTAGCGCAGCAAAGAACGGCGGTGTCGCCGTATCTTACAAGGCAGGAGCCGTTGCAAAGACCTGCAAGCTTGCCCGTTTCAATTGTGAGGGGTCTGCCTGCGAGGGTGTAGTTGAACACGCGGTTCTTGGGGAAAGTCATCTGAGAGCTTTTTACTTCGTACATTTTGTACCTCCGTTTAATAATATATTTATTCCGCGAAGGTTTAGCACTTAACGGCATGTCCGAGGCATCGGGCACACGGTTAACTGCTAATCCTGCGGAATTTTTTACAAAGATTTCAGGCGAGAAGCGACAGAATTTGCCGACTCCTCGCCCATTGAAGAAATTATTTTCTGATCTCGAGTCTTGCGATGATGGAGCGGTAACGCTCGATATCGACCTTCATCAGATACTTGAGCAGATTTCTTCTGCGTCCGACCATCTTGAGCAGACCGCGACGGCTGTGATTGTCGTTGTGGTTAGCCTTAAGATGCTCGTTGAGAGAGTTGATCCTGTTGGTAAGGATCGCAATCTGTACCTCGGGCGAGCCGGTGTCACCCTCGCAGGTGGCGAACTCGGCGATTATCGCCTGCTTTTCTTCTTTGGTCATTTTCTTTCACCTCTATAATTTTTTTCGTGCGCCGACACAGATATCGGTGGGTGAAGTGCTCGTTGAGCCTTTATCCGAAACCCGAGACGGCGTTACGCAGAATTATTATAGCACAATTAAAATAAAAAGTAAATACTTTTTTGCGCTTTTTTGTGAACTATTTGAAAAACTTTCAAAATTTTCGGCGTTGCGACACTATAGGTCGCAACGCCGAATGCTTTTTATACTATTCTTGCTCTTATAATGCCGCGCACGGCGGATATCGTCTTGCAGATATCGTCAGCATTCTGAATGCTTCCGTCAAGCTCGATAATGGTGCAGGCAACGTCGCCCTTTGCCTTACTCATCATATCGGCAATGTTTATGCCCTTACCAGAAACGATAGCGGTAGTCTTTGCGATCATCTCGGGGATATTCTGATGCAGGATAACGAGGCGGTGTCTGCCCGTGGTGGGCATTTCGATAGATGGGAAGTTTACGGAATTGCGGATATTACCCGTCGTAAGGAACGCGTCAAGCTGACGTGCCGCCATTACGGCGCAATTATCCTCGGACTCGGCAGTAGATGCGCCGAGATGGGGGATAGCCACGATGCCCTTGACACCGATGATGTCCTCGGTGGGGAAATCGGTAACGTACTTTGCCATCTTGCCGCTTTCAAGAGCAGCCTTAACGTCCTCGGCAACGACGAGGTCGGCACGCGCAAGGTTGATGATGCGAACGCCGTCCTTCATCATCTCGATGTTCTTTTGGCAGATCATACCCTTCGTAGCCGCAACCGCGGGAACGTGAAGGGTTATGTAATCGGATTTTTCAAAGATCTCCTCAAGCTTGGTCGCGTGCGCGATGCTGCCGGAAAGATGCCAAGCGGCGTCAACGGTAACGTAGGGGTCGTAGCCGATAACGTTCATACCGAGTGCCTCAGCCGCGTTTGCGACCATACCGCCTATCGCTCCAAGTCCGACAACGCCGAGCGTCTTGCCTGCGAACTCACAGCCGCCGAAGGCAGACTTGCCCTTTTCAACGGCGCCCGCAACGTTTTCGGTAAGGGTGGACGCCCAATTTACACCGCCAACGATGTCACGGGAAGCAAGCGCGAGAGCGCAGATGGTCAGCTCCTTAACACCGTTTGCGTTAGCGCCGGGGGTGTTGAAAACAACGATACCCTCGCTCGTGCAACGGTCGATCGGAATATTGTTAACGCCCGCGCCACAGCGTGCGATAGCGAGAACGCTCTTGTCAAAGGTAACGTCGTGCAGGGAAGCGGAGCGCACCATAATGGCGTCGGCATCCTCCACGCCCTCACCTACGTTGTATACCGAACGGTCGAAAACGTCCGTGCCGACCGCCGCGATCTTGTTCATCAGCTTTATATTAGTCTTTTTCATAATGCTTCTCCATTACTTTTTAGGATTATTCTTTGCAAATTCCTTCATAAACGCAACGAGAGCCTCAACACCCTCGTAGGGCATAGCGTTGTAGATGGACGCGCGCATACCGCCGACGGAGCGATGTCCCTTGAGGTTCTTCATTCCCGCCTTTGCGGCGTCGGACGCGAACTTCTTGTCAAGGTCGGCATCTCCCGTAACGAAGGTGACGTTCATCATAGAACGGCAGTCGGGGCGCACGGGGGTGATATAGTAATCCTGCGAGTCAAGATAATCGTAAAGCAGAGCCGCCTTCTTCTGGTTCATCTCCTGCATCTTCTCAAGTCCGCCGAGGGAGAGTATCCACTCGTAAACGAGATTTGCCATATAGATGGTGTAGCAGGGGGGAGTGTTGTACATAGAGCCGTTCTCCGCCATTACGCTCCAATCGAGCATAGTGGGGCATTCGGGGCGAGCCTTGCCGAGCAGGTCGCGGCGAACGATAACGACGGTAAGTCCTGCGGGAGCCATATTCTTCTGCGCGCCCGCGTAGATAACGCCGAACTTCGTTACGTCAACGGGCTCGGAGATGATGCAGGAGGACATATCGGCAACGAGGGGAATGTCACCCGTGTCGGGAATATAGTTGTACTTCGTACCGAAGATGGTGTTGTTGTAGCAGATGTGAACGTAGGACGCGTCGGGACGGAAGCTCTCGCGCGTGGTGGCGGGAACGTAGGAAAATCCGTCGGCCTTCGAGGTAGCAACGAGGGCGATATCGCCGTACTTCTGCGCCTCGGTATAAGCCTTGCCCGAGAACTGTCCCGAAACGATATAATCAGCCTTTCCGCCCTCACCGAGAAGGTTCAGGGGAACTGCGGCAAACTGCGTGGACGCTCCGCCCTGAAGGAAGAGGACTGCGTAGCTGTCGGGAATATTCATAAGCTTGCGAAGATTTGCTTCTGCTGCTGCGATGATGGGCTCAAAGTCGGGAGAACGGTGTGACATCTCGGCGACTGACATACCTGATGAGCCGTATGAAACCATTTCAGCGGCAGCGCGCTCAAGCACGGGCAGAGGAAGCATAGAAGGTCCTGCGGAAAAATTAAAAACTCTTTCCATTTTTTCGTTCTCCTTTTCGGAATAAAATAAAGATTATATTTATTATATCTCAAATAATTTATCAAGTCAATCAGCTAAAGCAAAAAAATTAGACAAAAAATTTGCACGGATGCGTTTACATCCGTGCAAATTGCATTATTTACCAAATACCTTGCCGTAATAATCGTTTTCAAGGATATAGTTTGAATAAGTCCTCATCTTTTTAAGAAGGTCGTTGTGCGCGTCCACGTATCCCATCGACAAGAGCTTATCTATCTGCGCCTGCGTGTACTTGGGATTGCGCTCGAAGGTCTTGGTCCTTGAATTGTAGATTCCGTACTTCGTTACCCAGTTGTTGCTGGAGCTGATGCCCGAAGCGTTCGAGCAATTCAGAATAACGAAGCCGTCAGAGTCGGAAAGGATATCGCGTCCCATAATAAGACGTGAATCGTACTCCGCGCCAAAGAGGTTAAGCACCGTGGGAAGCACGTCGATGGCGGAGCATACCTTATCTACCTTGATGGGCTTTTCCATCGAAGCCGACCAGATGATAAGGGGCGCGCGGTAAAGGTCGAAGTTAAGGAAAATGTTATCAGCGGGGAGCCCGTAAAGCTCAGCAAGCGCCTGTATCGTTCCCTCGGTATCGTCGACCGCCTGATTGTCGCTGTTGGTCTTGCCCACGATGGAATAGGGGTAGTGGTCGGGAGCCATAACGAAAACGGTATTCTCAAGCTCGCCCTTGCGCTCAAGCTCGGCGCAAAGCTCCGCCACCATAAGCTCCACCTCGTACTGCGACGCAACGTAGCAGATAGCGCCGTTGGTGGTGTAGCCGAGGTTGAGCGACTTGACGTATGCCTTATGCTTGTTAGCCTGCTTGTTACCCGTGTGATACGCGTGTCCGCTGACCGTCATATAGTAAAGGTGGAAGGGCTTATCGGGGGTGATATAGGAAAGCGTGTTCACCGCAAGCTCGCGGTCAGACTTCGGCCACGCGGACGTGAACGTAGCCTCATTCCAGTTGCCTACGCCGTGCCAGCTATAGCCGAAGTTCGGGTGCGACTTGTCGCGGCTGTAATAGGTGTAGGTGTGGTTGTGGAAGCCGTTAGTCTTGTAGCCGAGACTGCTCATCATATTGCCAAGCACGAAGGGCATATAGTTCGACGCGCTCTTTTTAAGGCAGGACGAGCTTGCGTAGAAATTACCCGTCATAAACGCGTACTCGCCCGTCGCGGTAGAGCCGCCCCAGTTGGAGCAGTAGTAATTCTCAAACACAAAGCCCTCGTTCTTCATCTTATAAAGAGTGGGCGTGAGCTTTTCGTTGATAGCGGCGGGCGCCCAGCCCTCGACCGTGATATAAATGAGGTTTTTGCCCTCAAACATACCCGTATAGGCGTTTTTATTGGTAGGCTCGCGCTTGGAGAACCACTCGTGCGCCGCCTTGAGATTGCCGCTTGAGCTTGCTATGAGCTTGTCAAAGTCGATATTCATCACGTTGGGCGAGGTATCGACGGGGGGAGGCGGGGGGGCTGTGGTCTCGCCGTTTGACGTGCCGCCCGACGTGCTATCTCCCGAAGCAGGTGGATCTATAACGGGGGGTGTGGTTTCGTCCTCAAAGAGATTGTCCCAACCCTCTTCGGGAACCGTGATCTCGGGGCCGTCATTGCTGAAATCAGCCTCGGGCCTGCCGAACAAGGTGTACTGCGTATCGAGCCTGAGTGCGGTAATTATGCCGAAGCGGCTTGCCGCCTCCGCCATAATAAAGCCCTCGTTATAGTAATACTCGTCACCGAGATCGTCCGAGTGCATATTGACAAAGCCCGAGCCTGCCAAAAACACGACGAGCGCAAGCGCAAGTCCCACGCCCTTGAAGACCCACGAGGTGGTAACGGGGGGCAGGAATTTTCTGCCGAAGATGATATAAAGCACCGCGGGCGCAAGCATAAGAATAAGCCAGAATATATTTTGCGCCATACACGCGAGTATCTCGCGCCAGAACGCGGTAACGTCGCCCGCGACGAGCATCTGATCCCAGTAAAAGAAGTCCTGAAAGAACTTGGAATACACGAGCTGGACGCAGAAATAAAGGCACATTACCGACAAAAAGCAGCTTTGGATAACGTGGTTCACCTTTTCGCTGAAGAATGAGGCGATAAGCGACATAATAACGCCCGCAGACACCGAGAACAGCGTGATGTATACGAAGAATGTCGATGCTATAGAACCGCCCGATGCAATACGGAACACGATCTCAAGGAAAAACAGCGTCAGCGAAATAGCACCTGCGTGTATTATTCCGTCTACGACCTGCTCGCCCGTGTCCTTGTCCATAGGGCGGCGGCGGACAACGTCCTTTTGATATTCGTTTTCACGAGAGCTTGGATTTTTGTTCATTTTCTTCCTTTTTCCGCCTTTGCGGAGATTTTATTTGTGGTAGAGCTTTTTCGTTTGGTATACGGGCTCGTATGTGATATTGATGCCCAGCTTTTTAAGAAGCGTTTCGTCGGCAGGAGAGAGTATAACGGTGGAATGCGCGTCACAGCCGCGCAGCTTTGCAAGAGCGTCCATCGCCTTTTCAGCCTCGGGAGAGCTTACCGCGCATACCGAAAGGGCAATAAGAAGCTCGTCGGTGTGAAGTCGCGGATTTCGGTTTCCGAGATGCTCGACCTTTAAGTGCTGTACGGGCTCGATGACCGAGGGGGAGATGAGATGCACCTCGTCGTCAATGCCCGCAAGAGCCTTGAGGGCGTTAAGCAGCATTGCCGAGGTCGCACCCAAGAGTTTAGACGTTTTACCCGTTACGATAGTTCCGTCAA
Source organism: Clostridia bacterium (assembly GCA_017522125.1). Lineage (GTDB taxonomy): Bacteria > Bacillota > Clostridia > Oscillospirales > CAG-272 > CAG-390. The sequence continues at coordinate 17,451 of JAFXAC010000073.1, forward strand.
GAAGCTCTATTGCCGTCGCGGGCTCGCCCGTTTCATCGCGCTTTGCAAGAGCCGCCGCAATAACGGGGCGGTCGGCGGTGGTAACGCCCGCCTGCTTCATTTGAAGCTCATGCTTATATATTATCTCGTCGGAAATCTCGCCCTTACGCGCCGCAACGAGCGCGTTGTAGTAGCGGCGAACTATCTCCTTTTTGGCGGCGGTGCGCACAGCCTCGTCGTCCGTGATGCAAAAGCCCGCCATATTTACGCCCATATCCGTGGGCGATTTGTACGGACACTCGCCGTATATCTTTTCAAACGTCGCGCAAAGCACGGGGAATATCTCAATATCGCGGTTGTAATTTACCGTGGTAGTGCCGTAAGCCTCAAGATGATAGTGGTCAAGCATATTGACGTCGCTAAGGTCGGCAGTTGCCGCCTCGTAGGCTATGTTTACAGGGTGGCGAAGCGGCAGATTCCACACGGGGAAGGTTTCAAACTTCGCATATCCCGACTGCACGCCGCGGCGGTTTTCGTTATACACCTGCGACAGACATACCGCCATTTTGCCGCTTCCCGGGCCGGGGGCGGTAACGACGACGAGCGAGCGCTCGGTTTCGATAAAATCGTTTTTACCGTAGCCCTCCTCGGAAACGATGAACTCGACGTTAGAGGGATATCCCTCGATGGGATAGTGACGGTAGACCTTTATGCCCTGACTTTTCAGCTTTTCCTCAAAAGCCTTTGCCGCGGGCTGTGACTCGTACTTCGTAAGCACGACGCTTCCGACGTAGAGCCCGAAATGCCTGAATACGTCGATAAGGCGCATCGCATCGGCGTCGTAGGTTATGCCGAGGTCGCCCCTCTTTTTATTCTTCTCGATATCGCCCGCACTTATAACGATAACTATCTCCGCCTGATCCTTCAGCTCAAGCAGCATACGCAGCTTGCTGTCGGGCTCAAAGCCCGGAAGCACGCGGGACGCGTGATTATCGTCGTACAGCTTGCCTCCGAACTCAAGATAGAGCTTGCCGCCAAAGCGGTCGATGCGCTCCCTTATCTTTTCGGATTGAAGCTTCAGATATTTATCATTATCAAATCCAAGCCCGATGTTTCCCATAACGTCCCTCCACATCAAAATACAGAATAATTATACACCATTTAAAAAAATATTTCAACCGTATTTATCCGCATTTTGAAAAAATTTATATTTTTATTTATAAAAAGTGCGCCGACAAAACGCTCGGCGCACTTTCGTTTTATTTAAGCAGCTCTGCCGCCTTGTGCAGATTCGTTATAAGCGGATTTACGGCGTGAGCCTCCTCGCCGTCGAGCGTCCACGCGATATCCCTCGGAAGCTCGAACTTCACTTCCCTTGCCTTGAAAAACTCTATCATATCGCATTTGAGGTTCGAGGTAAGGCACGCGGTGACGATGGTGTTAAGCTCGCTTGCGTTCTTGGGAGTTTTAACAAGCACTATCTCAAACTCGCCGTCGCTCATATCGACGAGAGCCGAGTCGAGCTTTACTATTCCTCCGACCGAGGTGGTATTCGTAACTCCGCCGAATATGTACTCACCCTCGTAGCACTCGCCACTCTTGGTAGTACATTTTACCTGTATAGGCTTTATTGAGAAAAAGTCCTTCGCGCCCTGAAGCAGATACGCGAAATGTCCAAGCACGTTCTTCATCGACTGCGGTGCGCTGAACGAGGACGATGCAAACGCGCCAAACGATGCAACGTAGGTAAAGTGGCGCGCAGAGCCGAAGCGTCCGACGTCAAGCAGAGTAGTCCTACCCTCTCTCAGCGCACGGCACGCGCTCGCCGCCGCCTCGGTCAGGTTAAGCGGAAGCCCGAGAGCCGCCGCAAAATCGTTAGTGCTTCCCGCGGGAATATAGCCGACGGGAAGGCTCGCGCCCGACGAAACGACGCCCGTGATGACCTCGTTGAGCGTTCCGTCGCCGCCACAGCAGAAAATAGCGTCGAATTTGCCCGACCTCGCACAGGATGCGGCAACGTCCTTTGCCTCGCCGCGGCGGCGAGTCATCATTACCGTTGGGATAACGGCGTGCGCCGTCATCGTGTGGATAACGTCAAAAAGCTCTGCCTTTGCCTTGAGCTTTCCCGAAACGGGGTTTATAAGAAGTAATACCTTTTTCATTTTATTTCCTCATTTATCGTCTATTGTCTTCACAGCGGCGAGGTACTCGTCGTAGGTAAGCATAAATTTAAGTGCCGCAAGAAGTGCCTTTGCATTCATTCCCGTCGGCAGCTCAAGCGCGGTGCAAAGCGCGTCGCGCCTTTTCGCGCTCCCCGCGCCGCCCGTAAAGCCGTCACGCATAAGCTCGGCGGCAGTAAGCGGATTTTGTGCGCGCTCGTTGCCGTCGGCATACGGCAAAAAGATGCGGTAAAGCTGCTCGCCGTCAATCCCCTCAACGCCGAGAACTCCCTCGGCGGACGGTGCGCTCTTGCGCTTCTCCACCCCGCGCACGCGCGGCACGAATAGGCGTATGACGCACTCCGCAGGCAGTATGGACGAGATGTGCGAGCGTATAACGCCGCCCGCGCCGTCGGGGTCGGTAAGCACTATTATCCTCGTTTTCTTCGCAAGCGCACGAAGGAGCGCACGCTTTTCCTCGTTTTTGAATATTCCAAAGCCGTCGGTGGTGATTATCCGCGCGTCAATAACGCTTGAGAGCTTCGCCCTATCGTACTTGCCCTCGACGACCACGGGATACGGAATTTTAAGCCTTTCCATTTCAGTTCAGTATGAACCACAAAAGCACAGCCGCGCCAAGCGCGATGCGATAGTAGCCGAATGCGGCAAAGGAATGCTTTTTGACAAAATCCGTAAGGAATTTTATCGCCGCCATAGACACCAAAAACGCGGTAAGGCTTGCAACGATAAGCACCGCGATGGCGGTAAACGAAACGTCAGCGCCGCTTTCGGCAACGTAGGAAACGAAGCCGAGTCCCTTTATCAGGCTTGCGCCCGCCATAGCGGGAATGGCAAGGAAGAAGGAAAATTCAGCCGCCGCGCCGCGCGAAAGCCCAAGCATCATCGAGCCGAGAATGGTCGAGCCCGAGCGCGACGTTCCCGGGATTATCGCAAGCATCTGAAAAACGCCGATGAGTATCGCGTGATGCGGCTTGATATCGTGGACGGACGTTATGACGGGCGTTTTGTCCTTGCGGACGCGCTCGATAACGATGAAAAGCACGCCGTAAATTATCAGCGCGGACGCCACGACGGTGGCGTTATATATCCAGCCGTCAATGTCCTTGCCCGTGGCGTTTTCGATAATTTTATCAAGAACTATACCGACCGCCGCCGCGGGAATGCTGGCAATACAGATATTGAGCCAGAGCCGCCACGTGCTTTTCTTCTCTACCGCGCTCTTTGACGAGCCGAAGGGCCACAGCACCTTGAAAAAGCTGACGGCTACGGCAAGTATCGCGCCAAGCTGTATGACGACCTCGAACATCTGCCCGAACTCCGCGCGAAAAACGGGGTCGGGGGAAACGTTCAGCGAAAGAAACTCGTCAAGCAGTATAAGATGCCCCGTAGAGCTTACGGGAAGCCACTCGGTTATGCCCTCAACGATGCCGTAAAGCACCGCCTTCAAAATTTCTATCATTATTCCTCTCCTGCGGCGCGAACTATGTCGCCCTCGTTTACTTCGATTGGCATACGCATATAGAATATCATCGACGGGTGCGGCGCACAGTCAAGCGGCGTGCCGTCCTCGGCGTAAAGCTCCCCTATCTCAAAGGGAATGCCCACCTTGCCTGGGGTGAGAAGCTCGCCCCCCGCACCCGTTATCAGCTTATTACGCTGAATGAATTTATAAAGCCTGCCCTTTTCGTTCACCGCCTCAAGCCCTTCGGGAACGTCCGTGCCGAGCGCGACGGCAAGATACGCCTTTTCGCGCACGTAGCCGCCGCGAGTAACGGTCTGCGCGTTATCCATGGGCGAATCAAAATAAAAGCCCGTGCAGTATTCGCGGTGGGATACCGAGCAAAGCTCGTCGTAAAGCGCGGCGTCGGGAACGAACGACGCCACGTCGCCGCTTTTTTCGCAAGCGTCAAGCGCCATTCTGTACGCATTCGTAACGACGGCGGTGTAGTACGCCGACTTCATTCTGCCCTCTATCTTGAAGGACGAAACGCCCGCCTGCCACAGCTTGCCGACGTGCTCTATCATACACATATCCTTCGAGGACATAATGAACGTACCGACGGGGCTTTCCTCGATGGGGAAATGGTCGTCGGGGCGCTTTTCCTCGACGATGGTGTAGCCCCAACGGCAGGGCTGGGTGCAAGCGCCGCGATTAGCGTCCCTGCCCGTGAGCGCGATCGACAAAAGGCATCTGCCGCTGTACGATATGCACATCGAGCCGTGAACGAACGCCTCAAGCTCCACGGTATCGGGTATCGCCGCGCGGATGGCGGCTATCTCGTCAAGCGCAAGCTCGCGTGCAAGCACAAGCCTTTCCGCGCCCATAGCGGCGTAGGCGCGAGCCGCGTCGGGGCTCATAATGCTCGCCTGCGTGGAGATATGGATAGCCGCCGTCGGAATAACGCGGCGCAAAAGCGCCATTACACCGAGGTCGGCAACGATAAAGGCGTCAATACCGAGATCCTTTATTTCTGTAAGAAACGCCTCAAGCGCGGGGTACTCGTAGCCGTGCGGCAGGGTATTAAGCGTAAGATAGAGCTTTTTGCCCGCGGCGTGAACGGTGCTTACCGCCGCGCAAAGCTCCTCGACGGAGAAATTATCCGCCGCCGCCCTCATTCCGAAGCGCTGTCCCGCAAGATAAACGGCATCCGCGCCGAAGCGGAGCGCCGCCGCAAGCTTTTCGGGGTTTCCCGCAGGGGAAAGTATCTCGGGACGGGGAAAACAAGTATTTTTCATATTATCGTGTCCTTTACGGTTCGCCGCCGTTTTGCGTGGGCGGACGGAAATCTATCCTGTAAACGTTTTCGCTGTTGATCTTTATCTTCGGTATCCTTATCGGCGGAATGCCTGCCGCCGCCGAGACCGTGTTGCAGAGTGCCGCCATATACGGATACATCTCGGAGAAGGTGGCAATGTGTATCTCCTCGCGCGACATATCGTCGGGGACGCTGAAAACGCCCGTTTGCACGAGCTTCAGCTTGAATTTGTCGGGACTTTCCTTATCCTCAGCCATTACCGAAAGCTCGGCGTGGGCAATATTCGGGGCGGGATAACGGAGCTGGTGGTTGTATCTGAATGAAAGCGTGATGCGACCTCCCGCAGCCATACGGTTGACGAAGGTGACCTCGTCAGCCTTTATCAGCTTCATTTCAAGCATGCCCGCCATCAGATGCAAACGATGAAGAGCCAAGCGAGAAGCGCTTGAACGAGGCTCATTTCATTATATCCGCCGCGCATAAAGGAAATAACCACCGCGGTGGCGGAAGCGACGAAAATTATCACTCCGCAAAGGTGGCAGACCGCGCCCTTGACCTTTGCAAGCCCCATAATACCCGAAAAGAACATCAAAACTCCAACAATAGTGGAGATAAGCTCGTAAACGGGCATGGAGAAATCAAGCGAAACGATGGAATCCCACGCCGAAAGCACCGAGCTTATGCCGAGCAGGATATAAATTATGCTGACAACTATTCTCGTGGTTTCTATTTTTGAAGCAATGCTTTTTTTAGCCATATAAACGTCCTCCTTGCGCCTACCGCAATATTTTCCTATTTTATATTTTACATCAAATAAAAGCCTTTGTCAAGATAAAACGGCGTTGCCGTTTTATCAATGATATATTTGGCTTCGGCAAATATTAAGGTAGCTTTTTCCCTTTGGCAAAAAGCATAAATAAAAGCGGAAGAAACTCGTTTCTTCCGCTTTTTTCCTTCATATTTGCCGTAAGGCAAATACATCATCACATCATACGCGAAGCGTATATCATATTTGCCGAAAGGCTCAACATAACACGAGCTCACCCCAGATTAAAAAAATAGCCGGCTCATATACGTGGGGCGAGTTTATAAAATCCATATAGCTCTTGACGTTCTCGTCGATATCGTTCGTGATGTACGCAAGTCTGTACTCATACTCATAGCGCGACTCATCGTCATATTCGTTAATTTCGTATGCGGAGATCAAGTTGCCGTACTTGTCATACTTATACTCCTCTATGCGCTTCACCTCCTCGTTGGTGTCGAGACTCGTCACCTTCGTTACGTTTCCGTTAGAATCGTACTTGTATTCGTATCCACTCCAAAAATCATCAGGTTCACCCCACTCGTAATTTTTCGTAAGTCTTCCCTTGGAATCGTACGCGTACTCGTAGCTCTTGTAGGTAATACCATCGGGGGTCGTGGTCATTCCCTTTACCACGCGCCCGCTCTTATAGGTGTACTCCAAACCCTCCTTCGTACCGTCAGCGTAAATAAACTCCATCTTTTTCAATGTGCCGTCCTTGTTGTAGGTAAACTCTGCCGTAGAACAGTTTTCACCGTTGTATATCATAGTTGCGTTTTTCGGCTGTCCCTTTGCCTTATAGGTGATATTATACTCATACACCTCATTCTCGGAAAACGCCTCCGTATACTTCGTCACGTCGCCGTTCTTATTATAGACGTACGTCGTCGTACCACTATAGTCCGTAGCGACCTTCTTGCTGAGGTATCCGCTTGAATGATAGGTGAACTTTTCTACACTTGTATAGCCCTCGCCCTTGTTATCATAGGTGATCTTAATAAGACGTCCCTTGCTGTCGTACTCAAAAACGTACTCTTGCTCGTACGTGGTGCCGTACCAATAAAGATTTATGAGCCTGTCGTTCTTATCGTAGGTAAAAGTTTCGGTCTCCTTCTGATAATACGAGCCCTCAACGGGGATCCTCTCGCCCTTTACGGGAAGGAAGTAGAAATTCTCAAGAAGTGCCTTTGCCTGCGCGTTGCTCTCGTGCTTTTTCAGAAGATCGTACGCCTTCTGATATTTCTTTTCCTCAATATAACCCAGCGCCTCGTCCACTATCTTTTTCATAGGGTCCTCGGCGGTAGTTTCGGGAACGGTAGTTTCGGGAACGGTGGTCTCCGGAACTGTCGTTTCGGGAACTGTGGTTTCGCCCGCGGTAGTGTCGCCAACCGTAGTGTCACTTGCGGTAGTGTCAGCAGCGGTAGTTCCGTCGGGTACGGTGGTTACGTCGGGGGTGGTTATATCCTCGCCAACGGTAGTGCCGTCAGCGCCAACGCCCGCGGGCGCGCAAGCTACGACGCAAGGCACAAGCGTCAGCAAAGCAAGAAGCATACAGATGATCTTTTTCATTTTTCCTCCAAATAATACGCAAAATCAAAATTTCTTTAATTTTAGCACAATAGCGCACAAATTGCAACGGTTTTTACAAAAAACGCGGTCAAGATGCTCTTGACCGCGTTTGTGGATCAAAATTAAAAATACATTTCTACCTCTTCGCTGATTTCGTAGGTGATGTACGCAAGCTTATAGGTGAAGGACCTGGATACCACAAAGCCCTCGGGGTCCGTCATCTTTTCCGTGACTATGTTTCCGTACTTGTCGAAGGTGTACTCCGACATATAGGTGTAACCTGTGGAGTCCTCATACGTATGCTTTATCACGTTGCCGTCCGCATCGCGGAAGAATTGGTAGGCGTACTCTTCACCGTCCGAGCCGTAATGCAGCTCCTTTATCAGATCCGCATTTTCATCGTAGAAGCGCTCGGCGGACGTATACGTAGTGCCGTCGGGCAGCGTGGTTACCTCCTTGTATGGCTTTCCGCCCTCGTCGTAGAAGCACTCGGTAACGGACCTTCCTTCCTCGTCCGTATCAATATACTTTATCGGATCTCCGTTCTCATTGTAGACGGTTTCGTATATATAACAAACCCCGTCGGAGTTTGACCAGGTATCCTTGATAACGTTGCCCTTATCGTCGTAAACGTACTCGTCGGTGGTCGAGGTGCCGTCGGGGTAGGTCCAAACGCTTTTTTCTACCTCGCCATCCGCGTTGTAGAAGTATTCGTGAACGTAGTCGCCGTCATACTCCGCCGACACCTCCTTGATAAGTCTGCCCTCGGCATCGTAAAAATACTCGGCGCTTGCATAATAACCGTCGGCGCTGTTGCCCTCCCTCTTGACGAGCTGCTTTTTATCGTTGTAGATAAAGCGATACTCGCCGTCAAATTCAACCTGCTTAATATAGTAGCGAACGAGCATATCGTCCTCGTTGTAGGTATACTCGATCCTTTCATCTCCGCCCTCCGTTTCGCTCTTGACCAAGGGCAGGAAGCGGAAATTGCGGAGCAGCTCCTGCGCGTCCTCGTTGTCAAGGTGCGCATTCAACAGATCGTACGCCGCATAATATTCCTTTTTTCCTATATGCGCAATAGCTTCCTCGATAGCCTTTTTCGCGGGATCAGCGGTGGTTTCGTCGGGAGTCGTGGTCTGCTCTGCGGTGGTTTCGTCGAGAGTCGTGGTAACGTCGGCAGTAGTGCCGCCCGCAGTGGTCACGCCGCCGTTTTCGTCCGCTTTCGTGCAGGAAACGGCGCACGCGAGCATAAGCAATGCCATAAGTATGCAAATTAATTTTTTCATTCTTACCTCCAAAATATCTTTTTTCAAAAGAGTCTTCTCATTTTAGCACAAGTCTGTACAAATTTCAATCCCCAAAGTGCAAAAAAGCGGTCGACACCTCGACCGCTTTTTATTTTACTCTTTATCGCGCTTTCTTCCGAGCACCGCGACAAGCGTGGCGACACAGGGGATAACGGCGATAGCCGTGATCGCGCCGCAACCGCCCTCGGCGGGAGCCACGGTGGTGTCAGGCACGGTAGTGTCAGGCACGGTGGTTTCGGGGAGCGTCGTTTCGGGGACGGTGGTGACCTCCGCCTTCTTGATAAACGTGTTTTCCATCCACTTCGTTATAAAGGGAGTGATTATATCATATCCCTTTGCATTGGGGTGGACGTTTATATCATCTCTGAAATGCGTACCTACTTTGAGCCTTTTTTCAAGCGTTTCGTTGTGGTAAAGATCAGCGTAGGGAACGTCCCATTTTTCAAGTATCTGTATGGTCAGGTCAACGTAAGGCTCCATCGCTTCAAGATTTGAGGGAGCTTCCCTGAACCTGAAATTGACGATATAGCCCACCGCCGCGTTGGGAAAGAATCCCTTCGTATAATAGAGCGTATATTCAAGTCCGCCCGCAAAGGTGGTCTTGTCAAACGCCTTAGGGTCAAAGCCCTCGGTCATTGCGCCCATGGGAATGCCCTGCCACGCATCGTTCGTGCCGCCGTGAAGAATGATTATGTCAGCATCCTTGTGCTTCGTGCGAGCACCGCGCACCTGCGCCATAACGTTATTGCCTGCAGGCAGCACGATCGCGCCCGGTACGGCAAGATTTTCACAAGCTCTGAAATTATATTTTTTCGCAATTCTTCCGGGCCAGCCCGTATTATCCACGGTCGCCGCCGTTATAGAGTCGCCGAAAAAGAGGACCTTGAGTCCGTCAAAGCTCTCAAACGTCTTTGCCGACTCGGTATTATCCGCGGCAGACGCGCCGAAGGTGAGCGAGGACGCGAGCATTACGATGGCAACGAGAATATAAACAAGACTTTTTATTGCCCTTCTCATTGCTTTACCTCTTCCATAATGAACGCCTCGAGAATATCGCCCGTCTTAAGGTCGTTGAACTTTTCAAGTCCGATACCGCACTCGTAGCCCTGCGCTACCTCGCGCACGTCGTCCTTGAAGCGGCGCAGAGAAGCGATCTTATCCTCGTATACGACTATACCGTCGCGTACTACGCGGATCTGGGAAGCGCGCGTGATCTTACCGTCCTGAACGTACGAGCCCGCAATGAAGCCGACGTGAGGAACGTGAATGAGCTGACGGACCTCGGCGTGACCGAGCAGTGCTTCCTTGAACTTGGGAGCAAGCATACCCTTCATAGCCGCGGTGACCTCGTCGATACAATCGTAAATTACGCGGTAGGTGCGCACGTCAACGCCCTGACGCTCGGCAGACTCAAGCGCGCTCTTGTCGGGGCGCACGTTGAAGCCTACGATAATGGCGTTGGATGCGGCGGCGAACATAACGTCGCCCTCGGTAATACCGCCTGCGGCGGCGTGAATGACGCGAACGTGGACCTCCTCGTTGGAGATCTTCTCCAGCGACTGCTTAACTGCCTCGGCAGAGCCGCCAACGTCAGCCTTAACGATGACGTTAAGCTCCTTAACGCCGTCCTTGATCTGTGCAAAGAGGTCGTTGAGGTTGGTTCTCGCATTAGCCTTGAAGGTGTCCTCCTTCGCCTTTTCGCGGCGCTGATCCGCAAGGGTACGAGCCATTCTCTCGTCCACTACCGCGTTGAACTCGTCGCCCGCCGTGGGAACGTCGGCAAGACCGATGATCTCAACGGGCATAGAGGGGGGAGCGACCTTTACGGTGCGTCCCGTGTGGTCGGTCATAGCGCGGACGCGTCCGACGGAAGTGCCCGCGATAACGATGTCGCCCGAGCGCAGAGTGCCGTTCTGAACGAGCACCGTTGCAACGGGGCCGCGTCCCTTATCGAGCTTTGCCTCGATAACGATACCCTTGGCGCGGCGGTTGGGATTAGCCTTGTATTCCTTGACCTCGGCAATGAGAAGCACGCTCTCAAGCAGATCGTCGATACCCTCGTGCTTGAGTGCGGACACGGGAACGCACATAACGTCGCCGCCCCATTCCTCGGGAACGAGGTCGTATTTGGTAAGCTCCTGCTTGATGTTTTCGGGGTTTGCGCTGGGCTTATCCATCTTGTTGATGGCAACTATAATTTCAACGCCCGCCGCCTTTGCGTGGTTTATAGCCTCGATAGTCTGGGGCATAATTCCATCGTCTGCGGCAACTACGAGAATTGCGATATCCGTCGCCTGCGCACCTCTTGCACGCATTGCGGTGAACGCCTCGTGTCCGGGGGTGTCAAGGAAGGTGATGTCCTTATCGTTGATGCGCACGCGGTACGCACCGATGTGCTGGGTGATACCGCCTGCCTCGCCTGCGGTAACACGGGTGTTTCTGATAGCGTCAAGAAGCGAGGTCTTACCGTGGTCAACGTGTCCCATTACGCAAACTACGGGAGCGCGCTCGACAAGGTTTTCTTCGCTGTCCTCGCTCTCATCGAAGAGTCGCTCCTCGATGCTGACGACAACCTCCTTGGTGACCTCTGCACCAAGCTCGTCGGCGATAAGATACGCCGTATCAAAATCTATGGTCTGGTTGACGGTTACCATCATTCCCATAAGCATAAGGCGCTTGACGACCTCCGCCGCCGTTACCTTGATGCGGGATGCGAACTCGCCTACCGTGATCTCCTCGGGAATTTCAGCGTGGACGGGCTGCTTCTTTATAGGAGCTGCGGGTGCGGGAGCGAAGCCTCCCTTGCCGCCCTTGCCGCCCTTCTTGCCGCCGAACTGTGCGCCGTTGCGATCGCCGCGGTTATCCTTGCCGCCCTTTTTCTGATCGTTCTTTGAGAACTGCGCACCCTTGCCCTGCTGCTGAGCTCTGCCGTTTTGTCCCTGCGGACGGGCATTTTCCTTCTCTGCACCGGCTACTGCGGGCTTTTTAGCGACCTTACTGCGTGCCGCGCCGCGATTATCTCTATCCTCTGTTACGAAATTATCGAGCTTTTCATCGTACTTGGAAAGATCCACAGCGTCAGAGCCTCTGGTATCCACAACGCGGGTAGCCGCCTTGGGCGTGACGGTAACGACCTCGCGCTCTCCCTCGGGGCGAGCCTCCCTGACCTCAAGGCGCGTATGCTTTTGCGGCTTCTGTGCCTTTTCCGCCTTCTTGGGCTGCTGCTGCTCCGCCTTTGCGTTTGCGGCGTTCATTCTCTGCTCGAATCTCTCGCCTGCGCTTCTGTTTATATTCTGCTGCTGCGTAGGCTTTTGAGGCTTCTTTGCCTCCTTTACGGGGGCTTCCTTCTGAGGCTGTGCCTCGGGGGCAGACTTCTCCTGTCCCTTCTCCTGCGCTACGGGCTGGGGCTTTTCCGCCTTTGCCTTCTTTCGTGTCGAGGGAATGCCGGTAACGCCGTCGATATAGTCCTCTATATTCGATACCTGATTTGAAACCGTGAGCTTTTCCCACATATAATCAAGCTCGAAATTTGTCAGAGCCTTTTGTGTTTTCGCATCGATCCCACCCTCTGCAAAAAGATCGGTCAGATCCTTTGCCTTGAGAGAAAGATCCTTTGCCAACTGGTTTACCTTGAACTGTGAGCTTACTGCCATATTCCTTGTTATCCTCCTTGGGATAATATTTACAATTTTTGAATCTCGATTGCCGCCGCCTTCGCAACTGCGTTTACGAAGGATGCGTCGGTAAGAGCAACTGCGGCGCAATCGCCGCCCCTTCCTATCGCCGCGCCGAGTGCCTCGGAGCTGACGGGAAGAATGATTATTTGTTTTTTATAAAATGCGCAACGGTCGAAAAGCCGTTTTTTAGTGTTGTCCGATGCGTCCGATGCCACGGCAACGAAGAGAGCCTTTCGCTCCTTTAAGGAGTCGCAAACTATTTGCGTACCCGCCACGAGCCTCCTTGCCCTTCTTGCAAGTCCGAGGACTCCAAGCACTTTTTTTGCCGCCTCGGGGCTCAGCGCAATCTCTCGTCCTTCCATCATTCCTGCGCCGAAAGCTCGGCTTCGATAGCGTCAAATATCTCCTCCGAGATCGCAACGCCGAGCGTGCTTGCTATCCTGCCGTTTTTTCTTGCCTTTTTAAAGCAAGACGCCTTTTTGCATATATATGCGCCCCTGCCCGACTTTTTGCCCGTCGTATCAAGAGATATCTCACCCTCGGGTGAGCGTACCACCCTGATGAGCGACGATTTGGGCAAATGCTCGTTACAGCCGAGGCATTGCCTTACGGGAATGCGGCGCACCCTTTGCTCGCCTGCCATTACTCAGCCTTTATATCGACCTTACAGCCCGTAAGGCGAGCCGCAAGGCGGGCGTTCTGTCCCTCGCGTCCGATAGCGAGAGAGAGCTGATCTGCCGCGACCGTGATCTGCGCGGTGCGCTCGTCAAGCATAACGACCTTCTTTATATCCGCGGGAGCGAGAGCCGCCGAGATGTACTCGTCCATATTTTCGCTGTAACGAACTATATCGACCTTCTCGCCTGCAAGCTCGTCAAGGATAGTATTGATTCTGATACCCTTGTTACCGATACAAGCGCCGACGGGATCGACGTTTTCGTCGCGGGACATTACCGCGATCTTCGTTCTTGAGCCTGCCTCGCGTGCAATGCCCTTGATGATAACGGTTCCGTCGGTGATCTCGGGAACCTCAAGCTCGAACATACGGCGAACAAGACCGGGATGCGCTCTGGAGATAGTAACGAGCGGGCCTCTTTCCTCGCGGTTTACCTCAAGGATATAGACCTTGACCTTATCGCCAACGCGGAGTATCTCGCCTGGGATCTGCTCGCTTACGCGGAGCAGAGCGTTTCCTGTATCCGTAAATATAACGGCATCGCCCGTCTGGGGATCTATCTTTGAAACGGTAGCGGTGATTATCTCCTCGCGCTTCTTTTCATAAGCCTCGCGCGCGAGCTTTCTTTCGCCCTCGCGGATAGCCTGAATTATAACGGACTTAGCCGCGCCTGCGGAAAGGCGGCGGAAGTTCTTTGTCTTTACCTCGGTTTCAAGCACCTTGCCGACGGTCATACGCTTGTTGTGCGTTCTCGCCTCCTCAAGGGATATCTCGATCTCGGGGTTTTCGACCTCTGCAACTACCGTTTTCTGCTGGTAAACGCGAACGTCCTTCTTGTTGGGGTCTATAAGAACGCGGACGTTGGTGTTGTTTCCGTATTCCTTTTTATACGCGGCAACGAGAGCTGCCTCGATCTTTTCAAGCATATACTCGTGGGGTATACCCGTCTTTTTTTCAAGCTCCTCAAGGGCAGCGAAGAATTCTGAGTTCATTGGACTCTCTTTCCTTTCAGATTATGTGATTTTTAGAAAGCTTACATATTCGAGAAATCGAAAAGCAGCTTCATTTTCGAGATAGCCTCGTAGGGGACGGCAACGTCGCCGCCGTCGCTTTTGATAAGCACCCGTCCGTCCTCAAGACCGCCGAGAACGCCGACGATAACGCGACTGCCGTTAAGCGGCGCAAAAAGCCTTGCCTCTACCCTTTCGCCCGCAAGCGCCTCGATATGCCACGGCAGGGTGATATCGCGCTCCACACCTGGAGAGGATACCTGAAGATAGTATGCGTTTTCAATAGGGTCAGCCTCGTCAAGCAGAGGATCGAGCGCACGATGCACCCTTTCGCAGTCCTCGATATTAACGGCACCCTCGCGCCCCGTATCAAGAGTTATGCGCAGAACGTAGTCCGCGCCCTCGCGCAGATAGTCTATATCCCAAAGGGTACAGCCCTCGTCCGCGACGGCTTTCTCGACCAGCGGCTTGACCTTTAAGGCAACGCCCGTTAGTTCTTTTTTCATTTTTCTTCCTTAATAAACGGATTTTCCGATAGCAAAATTAAAAGTGGGTTCATCGCCCACTCCTTACCTTACTCTATCATACTGTACCAAGTATAACACACATTTTCACCAAATGCAAGGGATTTTCAATATTTTTTTCGTTTATATCAAAAATTTTACGCATTTAGTTACAAAAAGTATATACTTTTAGCCTTAAACTATGATATAATTACATATATAAATGACTTTAGGGGGGGACTGCCGTGAGAAATGAAGAGCTTTTCGTCTGCCCCCCGTATCTCGAAAGGGTAATGACGCGCCTTACGGACGCGGGACACGCGGCGTTTGCCGTGGGCGGCGCGGTGCGCGACTGCCTGCTTGGACGCGAGCCGCACGACTACGACCTTACCACCAGCGCCACTCCCGACGAGATGGCGGCGGTGTTTTCCGATATGCGCACCATTCCCACGGGGATCGCGCACGGCACGCTGACCGTGCTTTCGGACGGCAACCCCATAGAAATAACCACCTTCCGCGTCGACGGCGGCTACTCCGACGGCAGACATCCCGACGCCGTCAGCTTCTCGCGCCGCCTTGACGACGACCTTTCGCGGCGCGATTTTACCGTAAACGCGCTTGCTTGGTCGAGGGAAACGGGCATCGTCGACCTTTTCGGCGGCATAGCCGACCTTCGCGCAGGAGTAATTCGCGCGGTTGGAGAGCCTACGCTTCGCTTTACCGAGGACGCACTGCGCATTTTGCGTGCGTTTCGCTTTGCGGCAAGGCTTGGATTTTCAATAGAAAATGAAACCCTTTGCGCCGCCGTGCGTCTTAAGGACAGACTCTCCCTCATCTCCGCGGAGCGCATAGCCTCGGAGCTGTGCGGACTTTTGTGTGCGCCGCACCCCGCCCCCGCGCTGACACAGATGAAGGACGCGGGCATACTTTCGCTCGTTCTCGGAGTTGAAATTCCAAACGAAAATATATCCCTTATCTCACGCCTGCCCGACACCGCAAGGCTTGAGGTACGCCTCGGTGCGCTGCTTCGCGGGACGGCAGAGCCGCAAAAAACGCTGAAGGGCTTGAAGCTGTCAAACAAAATCATATCCGATGCTACCGAGATATCCACGGCACAGCTCCCCGCAAAGCATTCGGACCGCGCTCTGCGCCGCTTTGCGTCACGCTACGCCACGGCACGCGAGATACTCCTGCTTTGCGAGGACGAGAGCGCACTTGCGCACTTCGACAGCGTAATGGCACAATCTCCACCCCTTTCGATCTCACAGCTTGCCGTAGGCGGCAGGGAGCTTTCGGATGCGGGCATCGCGCAGAGCAAGGAGCTTGGCGAAGTACTTGCCGTTTTGCTTGACACCGTCATAGACGATCCGTGCAAGAACACCGCAGACGCTCTGCTCGCCACAGCGCGTAAATATATGGAGAGCAAAAAATGAGCGCAAGATACGAAATAATCCGCGATTTTAGCGGCAACTGCCACTTCGAGCTTCGCTCGGGCGCGTCGCTACCACTGCTGACAGGCGGCAACCGCACCACCCTTGCGCTTTGCCGCGGAAGCATTGCCTCGGCGCGTATAATTTGCGACGCTCCGCTTGAGGACATCCGCGGATATACGGGAGCCGCCACGGGAGTATTAAAATTCCCCAAATACCGATTTGAGCGTATGCCGTCGGGCAGATACACCTTTTCGCTCTGGGCGAAAAACGGGAAACGGCTTGCCGTGGGCCCTGCGTGCGGAACGGTCAGCGCGGCGCTTGACGCCCTTGCCGCCGCGCGACGCGAGGCAAGATACGCACCCGTTTCCGAGAGGATCGGCGGTGTATGACCGCCAAGGACTTATAAATGAAAGGATAACGCCATGCAAGAACATCTTCCTACCCCAGCCGAAAAAACCGAAAAAAGACGGCAGTTTTTGATAAATTTCACCTATTTCGTTTTAATATTCGCCATTTCCATCTTCATAGTCAGATACGCCCTCGGCGCACTTATGCCCTTTATCATTGCGCTCGTCGTGACGACGATGCTGCGCCCCATCGTTCGTTTCTTCAAGAACAGGCTAAAGGTCAAAAGCCGTCTGCTTGAGCCCGTGCTCGTCATTCTTTTCTACTGCACGATAGGCGTTATCGCCGCGCTTATAGCGCTTGAAATAGCAAAATCCATCGGCTCGATAATCTCGTATCTGCCGTCGTTCTACAGCCAAAGCATCTCGCCCACGCTTTCAAATGCGATATCCGCGATAAACGAGCTTCTTGCGAGGTTTGAAATTCAGTACACGCTGTCCACAGGCACCATTCTGTCCTCGCTCGGCACCGCCATCAGCTCAATATCGGGCACGCTTATCTCAAGCGCGGGAAATCTCGCGCTCGCAACGCCCTCGTTCATTATAAATCTTGTGTTCACCGTTGTTGCGACCGTATTTATGCTGATGGACCTCGACCTCGTGGTGAAATTCACGCACCACCAGCTCTCCGAAAAGAACTCAAAGCTCCTACACGAAACCTTTGAGCGACTTAAATTCGTACTTAAAAAATATATTCTCTCATATGCGGCAATAATGTTAATAACCTTTGGCGAGATATGGCTCGGACTTACCGTGCTCGGCGTTACGAATGCGGCGCTTATCGCCGCCATCATCGCCGCGTTTGACATTTTGCCCGTCGTTGGTGCGTCCCTCATAATTCTTCCGTGGGCGGTGGTGAGCCTTCTTACGGGAAACGTCGGGCTTGCCGTCGGACTTGTCGTTCTGCTTGCCATTCTCGCCGTGGTGCGAAACATCATCGAGCCGAAGATCGTCGGCTCAAGCGTGGGAATGCACCCGTTGCTTATGCTATTTGCTATGATACTCGGCAACTTCATTTACGGGCCTATCGGAATTTTGCTTATGCCCATAGGCGTCGCAATGATACAAAAGCTCTCTGATGACGGCATAATCCATCTGTATAAGCCCCTTCCCGAGGAGGAAGTCGAGGAGGAAAAGCCGAGCAGACTGAGCGCATTTTTCAACCGTATATTACAAAAGATAGGCGCAATTTTAAGCGCACCCTTCAAAAAGCTGTTCAAACGAAAAAAATCCTCGGAAAAAACCGAGAAGAAGAAAGGAAACGACAATGAGTAATATCGACAACACCGCACTTTATAAGATCAGCTACGGTCTTTACGCGCTGACCACGAACGACGGCGAGCGCGACAACGCAATGATACTGAACACCGCCGTCCAGCTTACCGACACCCCCTTACAGCTTGCCGTTTGCATCAACAACAATAACTACTCCTGCGAAACGGTAAAGAAAACGCGGAAAATGAACCTTAATTGCCTTGACACGCGCGCCACCTTTGACGTTTTCAAGAAATTTGGCTTCGCAAGCGGAAGGGACACCGACAAGCTTGCGGGCGAGAGCTTTACGCGCAGTGAAAACGGTCTTGCCGTCATAAACGAATGCTCAAACGCTTTTATCTCCCTTAGCGTTGACTCCTACCTTGACCTTGGCACGCACACCCTTTTCATCTGCCGCGTGAGTGAGGCGGCTGTGCTTGGAAACGAGCCGTCCATGACGTACGAATACTACCACAAGAGCGTTAAGCCCAAGCCCGCGGCAAAGCCCGCCGAGAAAAAGCGTTACGTTTGCCGCATATGCGGATATACCTACGAGGGCGAGGAGCTTCCCGCCGATTTCATCTGCCCTTGGTGCGGACACGGCGTAGCCGATTTCGAGGAAGCGTAAATCCAATAGATATAAAAAATGCGACCTGAAGATCAGGTCGCATTTTTATATGTTTGATTAATCTTTAATAAGATCAGTTCTGCTCTCTCTTGCGGAGAACGACGGTGGTGCAAGCAACTGCTGCAACTGCAACTACTACGAAGAGAGCTGCAAGAGAGTTGTCACCGGTGTCGGGAGCTACGTTCTCATAGGTGGGAAGAGTCATCTGAGCCTCGATAGCTGCGATAGCAGTAGCAGCGGCAGCAGCGTCAACCTTGGTTGCGCCCTGAACGGTGGTCTCACCGTTTACGTAGGAGCAGTTGGTTGCAACTGCGGAGCCACTCTTCTTGGGGAGCGCAATAGCGTCGGTGGAAGTTCCCTCGGAAGCGGAGGTCATAGTACCGGTGCTTATGCAGTTGCTAAGAGTGAATACGCTTTCCGCGTTATCGGTTCTGATTGCGAAAGCGGATGCGCCGTAGTGAGCAGAGGTGTTGGAGGTGATGAGGGTTACGTCACCGGTGTTTACACAGTCGGTAAGAGTAACGAGAGCCTTGCCCTTGGAGGTACCGATAAGACCTGCGGCGTTAGAGCCCTTCTGACCTTCTGCCTTGCTCTCAACAACTACATCACCGTTGTTGATAACGCGAGTCATCATACCCTCAACTGCACCGTCAGCACAGTAGATACCGCCGGCATAGTTCTTGTTACCGGTAATATTACCGTTGTTTACAACGTCGGTGAAGTTGATAGTTGTCTTTGTGCCAAGGTTTCCGAGGATACCGCTGACCTGGTTTACGGACTGGAGGTCGCCATTGTTGACACAAGAGGTCATCGTGATAGATACGGTGCCGCTGCTGGTAGCAATAAAGCCGCCAACCTGCTTGGTGGAGTCAGCAACGTCAACGTTGTTCACAACGTTCTGGAACGTAACGGTAGCGTCGCCCTTAGCAAGGTGTACGATGGGGGACTCAGCAATAGCAGCTGCAGCTACGGTCTGGAAGTTCTTGAGAGTAACGGTGCCGGTGATTTCAGCAAACATGGTCTTTTCAACGGTAACAGCCTTGCCGTTTCCGTCGAAGGTTCCTGCGAAGGAAGCGATGGTTTCGTTAGCTACTACGTTAGCGGTGAGCTTGATGCTTGCAGTAGCGTCAGCCTCGATAGCAGCCTTGACCTTTGCCCAGGTGTTGCACTCTACTGCGCCGGCAGCAGATGCACCGATTCCGAGCATTGCGATCATGGACATGATCATAACGAGGGAGAGGATTACAGACAGAGTCTTTTTCATTTTGATGATTTCCTTTCAAAAATTTATTCCGAAAATATATCAGATAAATCATTTTACCATTAAAAAGAGCTCTTGTCAATAAGAATTAACAAAAAAACAGGCGCTGTGCGCCTGTTTTTTTATGTTTATGCTAATTAATTACCAATTAGTCCTCTTTCTTGCGAGCGATTGCTACTGCGCCTACGGCTGCAACAGCAACGATAGCAAGAGAAATGCTGGAACCGCATCCGCCCTCTTCTGCAGCAGCAGTAGTGGTAGCAGTGGGCTTGGTGGTGTCCGCGGGCTTGGTGGTGTTGTCGCCTGCGGGCTTGGTGGTGTCGTCGCCGGCATCAACGGTGGTGTCGTCGCCAGCATCAACGGTGGTGTCGTCGCCATCAGCGGGGGTGTCCTCACCCTCAACGCCGCTGGTTACGGGAGCAGCCTGGTTGGGAGCAGCAGCTACGATAGCATCGAAAGCAGCCTGGCAAGCAACCTGGTCAGCTGCAGCGAAGCCGGTAGCACCCTCAACGAGAGTAGCAGCGAACTCACCGATAGCGCTCATACCGTGGAGGTAGGTGCAGTTGGTAAGGGTGATGATACCCTGACCGTCCTTGGTGTAGCCGTTGAAGGGGTCAGCAGAGGAGGTAGCAGAACCGTCAGCATTAGCGTCAGCGTCAAGAGCGCCCATTACTACGCAGTTGTCCATAGCAATGGTTACGTTAGCGGAAGAGAATCTGGGGCAGATACCTGCTGCGCCGTACTTAGCGCCAACCTTTTCGGGGTTGACCTGCTTCTCACCGGTCTCAGCATTGATGATGGGGTTCTGGTCGATAACACCGGAGTTAGCACAGTAGCTGAAGGTACCCTCTGCGCTACCGTTAACCTGACCGATCATACCGCCTGCATCGTTCTCGGCACAAACCTTACCGTTGTTGATGCAGTATTTGAAATCAGCAGTAAGCTGAGCGTTAACGTTACCAACGATACCGCCGGCGTAGGAGTTGTTAGCGAAAACGTCGCCGTTGTTAACAGCGTTGTAGATGGTGAGGTAGGTGTGGCCGGAAGCGTGTCCGCAGTTACCTACGATACCGCCGGTCTGGTTTCTGGAGTACATATCGCCGTTGTTAACAACGTCGTAGATGTAGATCCAGTTCTCGGAGTCAGCGTAGCCAAGAATGCCCGCGATGGGGGACTGATCCTCGGGATGCTCGATAACGTTTACGTTGTTGGTAACGCCGGAGATCCAGATGGGAGTTTCAGCGCTGCTACCTGCTGCAAGGCTTACAACGGGGTTGGTGTAGAATACTACGTCCTTACCCTCGGCGTCCTTAGCCTGGTTAACAGTGAAGTTCTTGATGGTTGCACCGCCGCTGACCTCAACGAAGAGGGTTACAGAAGAGGTGATCACGTGGTCGCCGCCGTCGAAGGAGCCGAAGAAGCCCTCGATGGAAACGGTTGCAGCACTGTCAGCAGTAAGCTTGTAGTTGCCTTCGCCGTAGTTCTCGTTTGCAG
>JAFXAC010000074.1 GCA_017522125.1 Clostridia bacterium
AGGATGAAGAAAGCGGTTTTTTTAAGGTAGAAATCCTCACGGATTTCGATTTTTATACGTATTTTTTAGCCGCGATTTTGCCCTCTGGCGTACCCTCGTACGCCGACGACGGCAAAATCGCGACTTCTGCATCTAACTGAGTCAGCCCCTTTTTGTATATCCGCAAAACCCGACACCGTTTTTGATATTTTGCTTGACCTTGTTGGGGAATTGTGATATAATATATAATGAAATTTTATGATTTCATAAAAACTGTGAAGAGGTCAGATATGAAAGTTCAGTTTTCACCTCCCGATATAACCGAAGCCGAAATAAACGAGGTAGCCGAGGCTTTGCGCTCGGGATGGATAACTACGGGACCAAGGGTAAAAAAGCTTGAATCAAGAATAGCCGAATACGTCGAAGTCAGCCGCGCCGTGTGCTTAAATTCGCAGACGGCTTGCGCCGAAATGGCTCTGCGCCTGCTCGGAATAGGCAAGGGAGATGAGGTCATCACCACGGCGTACACCTATACCGCCTCGGCGTCGGTAATAGACCACGTCGGCGCAAAAATAGTGCTTGTAGATACGGTGAAGGACAGCCCCGTTATAGATTATGACAAGCTTGCCGAGGCTATCACTCCCGCTACAAAGGCTATCATTCCCGTCGATATCGCGGGCATACCCTGTGATTACGGTAGGATATACGAGATAGTAAACGCGAAGAAGTCCTTCTTTAGCCCCAAAAACGATATCCAAAGAGCAATTGGCAGAATTGCCGTCGTTGCCGACGCGGCGCACGCACTGGGAGCTTCGCGCGATGGCAAAATGGTCGGCTCAATTGCCGATTTTACGGCGTTTTCCTTCCACGCGGTGAAGAATTTTACGACAGCGGAGGGTGGTGCGCTCACTTGGCGCGATATCAACGGTATCGACAATGACGAAATATACAAAAAGATACAGCTCTTTTCGCTCCACGGTCAGTCAAAGGACGCCCTTGCGAAAACTCAGCTCGGCGCGTGGGATTATGATATAATCGGCACTTGGTACAAGTGCAATATGACCGACGTTGCCGCCGCAATGGGGCTCGTTCAGCTTGACCGCTATCCTGCGTTGCTTGAGCGCCGCCGCGCTATTATCGAAAAGTACGATGCGGCACTCAGAGCCGTCGGAATACAGACGCTTGCGCATTACACCGACTCTTATGCCTCGTCGGGACATTTGTATATCACGAGAGTGAACGGAATAGACGCGGAAGAGAGAAGTGCCATAATTACCAAAATGGCGGAGCGCGGTATTGCCTGCAACGTGCATTACAAGCCGCTTCCGATGCACACGGCGTACAAAAACCTTGGCTTTGACATAAGTGATTATCCAAACGCATATAACTTTTTTGCAAACGAGATAACGCTTCCTCTTCACACGCTTTTAACGGAAGAGGAGATAAACTACGTTATCGAAAATTATATAGATATCGTTAAAGATTACGCAAAATGATCCTTAAAAAATTTGACAAGCTACCAAAGGAGATGCAAAACGATACCGTAAGGGAATATTACGATATCCTTCGCAAAAAAAGTATCTCACTCGCATTTAAGCGAATATTTGACGTTTTCGTATCCCTTATAATGCTTATTTTGCTCTCGCCCGTGTTTTTGATACTTGCGATAGCAATAAAGCTCGATTCCAAGGGGAGCGTTTTCTACCGTCAGGTAAGAGTTACGCAGTACGGCAAGCAATTTCGCATCTTCAAGTTCAGAACGATGCGCGCGGATGCCGACAAAACGGGGAGCCTTGTGACCGTAAAGGGAGATGCGCGCGTAACACGCGTCGGACGTGTGATAAGAAACTGTCGTCTTGACGAGATCCCACAGCTTCTCAACGTTCTCGGCGGCTCTATGACCTTTGTCGGAACGCGCCCCGAGGTCACGAAATACGTGGATAAATACACTCCCGAAATGCTCGCGACTCTCCTGCTTCCTGCGGGTATCACCTCGGAGGCAAGCATTTATTACAAGGACGAGGCGAGACTACTCGACGGCGCGGACGACGTGGACGAGGTGTACGTCAACAGCATACTTCCGCAAAAGATGAAATATAATCTTCGTGCGCTGAAGGCATTCAGCTTTTTCGGAGATATAGGACTTATGTTTAAAACCGTCTTTGCCGTTCTCGGTAAGGATTATTCGGATAAGGAGATAAAATGAAGCTTACGTTTGAACAGATTAAAAAAGTCGCAGTCGGCACGGTAGAGATAGCCGAAAACGACGGAGTTTTGTATTTTTACCGCAGTACCGCAAAGCAGCGTGAGGTGTGGAAGGGTATGGCGGGAAATTCAAGCGGCAGCACGGGCGTGCGCCTTGATTTTCACACCAACTCCCGAAAGGTGGTTTTTAACGCTCCCTACGGAGGAAAGTTCGAGCTTTATATCGACGGCTTGCTTCGTCAGCAGTACCCCGCCGACAGAGATAAGAGCGAGCCGATAGTGGCAGAGGCAAAGGGAATTATAGGCGAGGAGCTTGACGAATACAGAGTAACGCTTTATTTCCCTAACCACGACGAGGGCGGCGCGATAAGCTCCGTTGAGGTCGATGACGGCGCGTTCGTGCGTCCCCACGATTTCGATATGAAAATGCTCTTTATCGGTGACTCGATAACGCAGGGCTGGGAGTCCAAGTACGATACTCTTGCGTACGCTCAGCGCGTATCTATGTTCTTTAATGCAGACAGCATCATTCAGGGCATCGGCGGAATCTATTTCCGCATCAAAGCCTACGATAAGATAGATTACGAGCCCGATGCGGTCATCATCTCGCTCGGAACTAACGATTTCAATCATTTTCCCACGCTTGACGATATGCGCGTGCAGGTTTCGGGCTTCCTTGATCTGCTTTGCGAGGATTTTTCGGATAAGAAGGTGTTTATCATCTCTCCGATATGGCGCGCGCTCAAGAGCGAGGAATCGTACACACGCTTTGCGGCTTGCCGCGACGTCGTTATCAGCGAGGCAGAGAGGCGCGGACTTATACATATCGACGGCTTGACGCTCATGCCGCCCATTCCCGCACTCTTTGCGGACAAGGTGCTTCATCCCAACGACCTCGGCTTCTCGGTCTATTCCGAAAATCTGATAAAGGCACTTCAAAAATATCTTTGATAGAGGTTAGATATGGAACTTTTAAAATTAGCTAAAGAAAGAGGCGTGCTTATTGCCGCCCATCGCGGCGCGTGCGGTGGCAACGTGCCGTGTAACTCGCTTGCCGCATTTAAGGCGGCTGTTAATGCGGGGGCGGATATAGTCGAGCTTGACGTGGAGCGCAGCTCCGACGGCGAGCTGTTCATTCAGCACCCCGGTATGGAGAGGGTGCATCTTCGCTTTGCCGATTCGATAAGAAATTATCCGGCTTCGGTAGTTGAGCATTTTATGCTCTCGAATTCCGACCTTGCGCCCACGCAGTACGGCATAATGCGCTTTGCTGACGCGCTTGAGCTTTTGCGCGGCAAATGTATCGTGAATATAGATAAATTCTGGGAGCATCCGCGCGAGATCGCCGCAACGGTTCGCAGACTCGGTATGGAGGAGCAGGTCTTCATCAAGACCTCAAATCGCCCCGAATTTATCGACGACGTTGAAAGATACGCCCCCGAAATTCCGTATCTCACTATCGCATCGGGAGTTGACACCACCCACGAGGAGCTGAAAAAGCGTAGCATCAACTATCAGGGCGTCGAGGCGCTTTTCAAGACCGAGGACGATATGACGGCATCAAGGGAGTATATAGATATGCTCCACGCCGACGGAATGATAGCCTTTGGAAACGCCATCGTGTTCAACTATAAGACCGTACTTTCCGCAGGACACACGGACGATATTTCCGTTACCGAGGATCCTGCGCTCGGTTGGGGCTGGCTTGCCGACCGCGGCTTTGACGTGATACAGACCGACTATACGTATCAGTGTAACGATTACCTTATCAAAACCGGAAGAAGAAAATAAAATAAAAGGCTGCGATCGCAGCCTTTTATTATATTTTAACTTCAAATCTCTTGTGGCAACATGGGCAGTTCACCGTGTGCTTGCCTTTTTTCTTCGGAAGGCGGAGATTGTTTTTGCAAGCGGGACATTTACGGTAGACGTGCGTTTTTCTGTCGCGGAAGCGATTTCGTATCATCTTGAAAAAGCCCGTGAATTTCCCCCAAATCTTCAGCCAAGCGCGATTTTCCTTCTGCCGCGCATATATATTTCGTGAGAGCATTCGGAATATTTCATAGCCCATAAGCACGAAGATAAGAATGGAAATTATAAACGAGCCTATAAAAATATTCAGTATAAACAATGCGAGATACAGCACCATCAGCGCGTTTCCAAGCTGATCCGCACCGTATCTTCCAACCATAAATCTGTATAAGCGTTCTCTTAATCTCATTTTTTCACCCCTTCGTGCTTTGTTGATATTATTATAGCCCCAATTTCTTAACTGAAAATAAACAAATATGGCAAAATTTGAAAAAAGGGTGCTTTTGCACCCTTTTTTCAAACGCCAAGCTCTGCAAAAATGCCTTCAAGCATTTCCTTGGCGGCGATTATGTCGCGTATCTGCTCCTCGCCTTCTATTTCGCGTTCAATAGTGATCGGACCATCGTATCCGACTTCCTTGAGCTTTGCCACGAAAACGGGGAAGTTTACGCGTCCCTTTCCCATCGGCTTTTCAGTGCCGAGGTGGCGACCGTCCGTGGGATACTCGCCGTCCTTGCCGTGAACGCCCCTTACGTATTTTCCGAAAACGTCAAGCGCGTCGGTGGGATTAGCCTTGCCGTACATAAGGAGATTTGCGGGGTCAATGTTTATGCCGAGATTGCCCGTGCCTACGTCCTCAATGGTGCGAAGAAGCGTGACGGGCGTTTCCTGTCCCGTTTCAAAAAGAAAATACTGCCCCCGCCCCTTTAGCTGGCGCGCTATGTACTTGAGGGCGGCGATAAGCTCGTGGTATTCGGTAGTGTAGCAGTTTTCGGGAAGAAAGCCCGCGTGCGTGATAACGTCGCTTATTCCCATATAATGCGCGATCTCCGCGCCCTTCAAAAGCATCTTCATTCTCGCATCGCGGTAATCGCGGGGAACTAATCCGAGGGTAAGAGGGCCGTCGTAAAAATTCCAAGAGGAAAGTCCGTCCCAGCCGCACCAGAAGGCGGACGCGCTAACGCCGCATTGCTTCAATGCGACAAGCGCCTTGTCGGCTATCACGGTGGTGAGGTCCGCGCTGTTCCAACAGCGAAGCTGAACGGTGGGAATGCCAAGCTCCGCGGTCTTTTTTATATGCTCGTCAACGTTATTGTCGAAGGTGATGATGATTCCTGTTTTCATAGCCTGCTCCTAAAAATTATTTTTCGCTTGCGTCTATTTCCGCTTCAAGCTCCCTGACTATCGCGGCAAGCGCATGCTCGTGAACGGAAACCGTTATTCTGTCAGCAACTGCCTTGACCGAGGGAATAGCGTTTGCTACGGCGTAGCCGATGTCGGCGACCTCGATCATATCAAGGTCGTTTTCGTAGTCACCGACGCACACAAGATGCTTGGCACCCACGTATTTCTTGGCAAACAGCGCCGCCTGTCCCTTTGAAAACGCCTTGTCAACGATCTCGATGCCATTTATCCAACTGCGTGATACGTGGTATCTGTCGCCAAGCTGCTCGCGAATAAGCTCGGTTACTCGTTCACTGTCCTCGTCCTTGACGAGAATTATCATCTTAAGACAGGTGTCGGGCATAGCCGCGAGGAACGCGTCGTGGTCGGGCTCGTCGCCGTAGAGGGCGGAGAAGTGGTAGGAATTATTGTCAGCGCCGTAAAAATGTCCGCCCACAACGCCGTCGTCGGTCTTGTAGAGGTCATACATATATTCAAACATAGGGGCAGTGTCGATAGTGCCGCGGCGTATCTCCGAAAAATCATCGGGCGAGGCAAGTATCGCGCCGTTAACGGATATTACGGGCGCATTCAGCTTGATCTCGGGAACGGTCTCGCAGATCATCGAAACGAAGCGTCCGCTTGCAAATGCAAAGCGACCGCCGTTTGCCTGAAAATAGCGAATAGCGTCTATGTTTTCCTGCGATATTTTTGATTTCGGCTTTTCCTCTACCGTTATTGCCTCGCTGTATACCGTGCCGTCAAAATCCGAATAGAAAAGCCAGCCGTCAAATTTTCCTTTATTATTGTTCTGCATTTTTCACCTTATTGAGCCGTTATCATTTGTTTTATTGCGCCTATCGCAACGCGAATGGCGCGGTCCGTATCGTGACTTTCGTTTTCGTCAGTATCAAGTCCGAGGTTTGCTCGCTCCTGATTCCATACTACGTGGAATACCGCGCCGCAACGCACGCCGAGCGTAGCGCCGACGGTAAAGAGCGTTGATGCCTCCATTTCACTTGCAAGCACGCCCAGACGCTTGTATGCCTCCCATTTTGCCAGCAATTCGTTGAATATCGGCATTCTTTCGGGCGAGTGCTGACCGTAGAAGGAATCCTTGCTTTGCACTACTCCCGCGTGGTATGAGAATTTTTCATCCCTCGCCGCCGCGATAAGTGAAAAAAGCACGTCGGGGTCGGGTACTGCGGGGAACTCAATGGGGGCGTATTCGCGGCTCGTGCCGTCCTGACGCACCGCGCCCGTGGCGATGACTACGTCACCCGAGCGCACGAGGGTGGATATTCCGCCGCACGTGCCGATCCTGATAAAGGTATGCGCGCCGCAAGCCGCAAGCTCCTCTACCGCAATGGCGGTCGACGGGCCGCCGATGCCCGTAGAGCAAACGGTCACCTTTTCGCCGCAAAGAAGCCCCGTGTGTATCGTGTACTCTCTATTTGTGGCAACGTGTCTTGAAAGGTCAAGATACGCGGATATTTTCGGAACTCTTCCGGGGTCACCGGGCAGAATGCAATAGCCGCCTATATCGCCCGGCTTGCATTTGAGATGATACTGTTCAGCGTCGGTTTTGAGCATAGCGCACCTCCAAAATCTATTATATATATTATTACAAAAAAGAATCAAGAAATCAAGTGCTTTATGTCAAAAAGTTGAAAAAATATGCGCACTGAATTGCAAGCAGAGAAGGAAAGCTGCGTTTTAACTCTTACAAAAAGCCAAAAACGCATAAAAGCACGGCAAAACTTGCAATCACCGCGCGTTTTGTTAATTAAATGTGCTAAAATATGAAAAATATTCAAATATGTCTTGCAAAATTAAAGAAAAAGTAGTATAATAATTGTGATTTGTTATTCAATTAATTAACGGAGGCAAAAAATATGATAGAAATCTCCAAAAAATCTAATCTGTTAGAGCAAAAATCATACAGATACTCGCTTCAGGACGTTGAAGAGCCTAATCTTTACCGCGAGATATACACGTATAGCGAGGTGCCGATGGTGCCGTTCAACCATCGCCGCGTGCCGCTTAATATGCCCGAGGAGATATGGATAACCGACACCTCGTTCCGCGACGGTATGCAGTCACAGGCTCCCTATACCGTAAAGCAGATCGTTGACCTTTATAAAATGATGTCCCGCCTTGGCGGACCGAAGGGTATTATCAGAGCCACCGAGTTTTTCGTGTATAGCGAAAACGACCGCAAGGCGCTTAATTCCTGCATGGAGCTGGGACTTGAATTCCCCGAGATAACCACGTGGATAAGAGCAAGCCTTAACGATTTTAAGCTCGTAAAGGACCTCGGAATAAAGGAAACGGGAATACTCGTATCCTGCTCGGACTATCACATTTTTAAAAAGCTCGGAATGACGAGAAAGCAGGCGCTTGAGCATTATCTCAAGACTATATCCGCCGCGCTTGAGATGGGCATTCGCCCTCGCTGTCATTTTGAGGACATAACCCGCGCCGATTTCTACGGATTTGTCGTTCCTTTCGTAAACGCTATTCAGGCGCTTTCCAAGGAGGCGGGCATTCCCGTAAGGATCAGGGCTTGCGACACCATGGGCTACGGCGTGCCTTACAGCGAGGTCGCACTCCCCCGAAGCGTTCCGGGTATTATCTACGGACTTCAGCATTATTCGGACGTGCCGAGCGAGCAGCTTGAATGGCACGGACATAACGATTTTTATAAGGCTGTCGCAAACGCATCCTGTGCGTGGCTTTACGGCGCGAGCGCCGTCAACACCTCGCTCCTCGGTATAGGAGAGAGAACGGGTAACGTTCCGCTTGAGGCAATGGTGTTCGAATACGCATCTCTCAAGGGTACGATGGACGGCATGGACCCCACCGTTATCACCGAGATCGCGGATTATTTCAAGAACGAAATGGGCTACAACATTCCTCCCATGACGCCCTTCGTAGGCGAGGACTTCAACACCACTCGCGCGGGCATTCACGCTGACGGAATGCTTAAGGACGAGGAGATATACAATATCTTCGACACGGGCAAGATACTCGGCAGACCTGCGGGCGTAACCGTAAGCTCTACGTCGGGACTTGCGGGAATCGCATATTGGATAAACGCGCACTACCGTCTTTCGGGTAGCGAGGCTATCACCAAAAAGGACCCCATCGTTGCATACGTTAAGGAATGGGTGGACGAGCAGTATGCAGACGGCAGACAGACC
Source organism: Clostridia bacterium (assembly GCA_017522125.1). Classification (GTDB taxonomy): domain Bacteria; phylum Bacillota; class Clostridia; order Oscillospirales; family CAG-272; genus CAG-390. The sequence continues at coordinate 8,583 of JAFXAC010000074.1, forward strand.
GTTATATCCTCCCGTGAGCTTGAAAAATTGATTCAGAAATATAAAAAGGAGCATAACTGATATGGGACAGACCATCGCACAAAAAATAATCTCCGCGCATCTTGTCAGCGGAGATATGACGCCCGGAAGCGAGATATCGCTTCACATCGACCGCACTCTTACGCAGGATGCCACGGGAACTATGGCATACATAGAGTTTGAGGCTATCGGAATTGACAGAGTAAGGACCGAGCTTTCGGTTGCGTATATCGACCACAACACGCTTCAGTCGGGATTTATGAACGCCGACGACCATCGCTTTATCCGCACGGCTGCCGCAAAGTACGGAATACGCTATTCGCGTCCGGGTAACGGTATCTGCCATCAGGTAAACCTTGAGCGCTTTGGCGTTCCGGGTAAGACCCTTATCGGCTCCGACAGCCATACCCCCACCGCGGGCGGTATCGGTATGCTCGCGTTTGGCGCGGGCGGTCTTGACGTTGCCGTTGCTATGGGCGGCGGCGCGTATTCTATGATCATGCCTAAGATGTTCCGCGTCAATCTCACGGGTAAGCTCTCTCCTTGGGTAACTGCCAAGGACGTCAGCCTTGAGATACTTCGCATTCTCTCCGTAAAGGGTGGCGTTGGCGCGATCATCGAGTGGGGCGGCGAGGGCGTTGCTTCGCTTACCGTTCCTCAGCGTGCTACCATCACCAATATGGGTGCCGAGCTTGGCGCGACCACGTCCATCTTCCCGTCTGACGAGGTCACCCGCCAGTTCCTTATCGCGCAGGGCAGAGAGGCTGATTTCACTCCCATCAGCGCAGACCCCGATGCAGTTTACGACAGGGTTATAGATATAGATCTTTCCGAGCTTGAGCCTATGGCGGCTTGCCCCCATAGTCCCGATAATATCAAGAGGATCAGCGAGCTTGCGGGTATGCCCGTAAGTCAGGTCTGCGTTGGCTCTTGCACCAACTCCTCGCTTGCAGATATGCTTGCGGTTGCCGCTATCCTTCGCGGCAAGACCGTTGCTCCCACCGTCGGTATGTCGGTTTCCCCCGGTTCTAAGCAGGTCCTTACGATGCTTTCGTCCTGCGGCGCTCTTACCGATATCCTCAGCGCCGACGCTCGTCTGCTTGAGTGCGCTTGCGGACCTTGCATCGGTATGGGCTTCTCTCCCGAGAGCGAGGGCGTTTCCCTTCGTACCTTCAACCGTAACTTTGAGGGCAGAAGCGGCACGCGCGATGCAAAGGTATTCCTCGTTTCCCCCGAGGTAGCCGCCGCATCCGCTATTACGGGCGTTATAACCGATCCGAGAACGCTTGGCGAGTATCCCGCTATCACCCTTCCCGAAAGCTTTGACATCGACGACAGCGGCATTATCGAGCCCCTTTCCGCCGAGGAAGCAAAGACCGCCGAGGTCCTTCGTGGTCCTAACATCAAGGGCTACCCCGAGACCTATCCGCTGTCCGACACTATAGACGCAACGCTCACCCTTAAGGTTGGTGACAATATCACCACCGACCACATTATGCCTGCGGGTGCGGCTATTCTGCCTTACCGTTCCAATATTCCCAAGATGAGCGAATTTTGCTTCAACGTTTGCGACCCTGCGTTCCCCGAAAGAGCAAAGGCGGCAGGCAAGAGCATTATCGTCGGCGGCTCGAACTACGGTCAGGGCTCGTCCCGTGAGCATGCCGCGCTCGTTCCCCTCTACCTCGGCGTGCGCGCAGTAGTTGCCAAGAGCTTTGCAAGAATACACCGCGATAACCTCGTTAACGCAGGTATCCTTCCTCTCACCTTTGCTGATGCCGCTGATTACGACAAGCTCACCGAGGGCGACGCACTCAGCATTGACGGACTTGATGCGGGCATCGTAAGTGGAAAGGTGATCCTCACCGACAAGACTACGGGCGACAAGATCGAGCTTGTTTGCGAGCTTTCCGAGCGTCAGCGTGAGATCATGCGCGCGGGCGGTCTGCTTGCCCTCACGGGAAAAAACGTTAAATAAGAAAGGAAACACCGAAAATGAATCGTGAAGATTATATAAAAGAAGCGGTTGCGCAGTTCGAAACCATACTGCGCGAGCAGTCGGCAAGAGCAGAAAAGATGAAGAATGCTCCCCCTGCAACCGATTTTGCAAAGCTTGATAAGATCATCATCGGCTGCTGCGGCGGCGATGGCATAGGCCCAATAATCACCGCAGAGGCTCGCCGCGTGCTTGAGTTTCTTCTCAAGGACGCTATTGCATCGGGCAGGATCGAGCTTCGTGATATCGAGGGACTTACCATTGAAAACAGAATAGCCTGCGGAAAGGCTATCCCCGACGACGTTCTTGCGGCTCTCAAGGAGTGCAACGTTATCCTCAAGGGCCCGACCACCACTCCCAAGGGCGGCACGGGCGCAAAGGAGCTTGAAAGCGCAAACGTAGCAATGCGCCGCGAGCTTGACCTTTTTGCAAATATCCGCCCCGTATCGGTTCCCGAACAGGGAATTGATTGGACCTTCTTCCGCGAGAACACCGAGGGTGAGTACGTTCTCGGTAGCCGCGGCGTTGAGATCCCCGACGAGCTTTGCTGTGACTTTAAGGTAACCACCGATGCGGGAACAGAGCGTATCTGCCGCGCCGCTTACGATTTTGCCGTAAAGAACGGCAAGACTCGCGTTGCCTGCGTAACTAAGGCTAATATTATGAAAAAGACTGACGGTAAGTTCTCCCGCATAGCTCACGCTATCGCAGACGCCGAGTATCCCTCGCTTACCGTTGAGGATTGGTACATTGATATTATGACCGCAAAGCTCGTCGACGAGCGAGGACGCGCGGACTTTCAGGTATTCCTGCTTCCCAACCTTTACGGTGACATCATCACCGACGAGGCGGCTCAGATTCAGGGCGGCGTAGGTACTGCGGGCAGCTCCAATGCAGGCTCTCACTACGCAATGTTCGAGGCGATCCATGGCTCTGCTCCCCGTATGATCGAGCGCGGTGACGGCGCGTACGCCAACCCCGCAAGCATGCTCCGCGCAACCGAGATGCTTCTCCGCCACATAGGCTATATAGCCGAGGCTAACAAGCTCTCCCGCGCGCTTGATATCTGCACCGCACCCGATGCAGAGCTGAAGATAACGGGCAGAAGCGACGGCGCATCCTGCTCCGAGTTTGGCGATTGGCTGATGAGCATTTGCGAAACTCTTTAAATTAAATAGAAAAACCGTTGGGCAAAGCCCAACGGTTTTTTACGTATTTACTTATTGTGCGGTATCGTTTGCTTCCTCAACGGGAGCTTCCTCGGCGGGCGCTTCCTCGGCGGGTGCTTCCTCGGCAGGAGCTTCCTCGGCGGGTGCTTCCTCGGCGGGAGCTTCCTCGGCGGGCGCTTCCTCAACGGGCGCTAC
>JAFXAC010000075.1 GCA_017522125.1 Clostridia bacterium
CGTCCCTCACCACCACCGTGGGGGTGGTCGCAGGGGTTCATAACTGAACCGCGTACGGTAGGACGGATACCCTTATGACGGGTCTTACCTGCCTTACCGACCTTAACGGTATCGTGCTCGATGTTACCTACCTGGCCGATAGTAGCCTTGCAGTTCATGGGAACGATTCTTACCTCACCGGAGGGAAGACGGATAAGTGCGGTTCCGTTCTCCTTGGAGATCAGCTGTGCAGCTGCTCCTGCGGAACGCACGAGCTGGCCGCCCTTACCGGGGTTAAGCTCGATGTTATGAATGATAGTACCAACAGGAATGTTGGCGAGGGGCAGAGTGTTACCGGGCTTGATGTCCGCCTCTGCGCCGGAGTAGATAACGTCGCCGTCCTTAAGGCCGACAGGAGCGATGATGTAGCTCTTCTTGCCTGCCTCGTTCTCGAGGAGTGCGATGTATGCGGTACGGTTAGGATCGTACTCGATACCGACAACGGTAGCAGCGGTAGTATCGTTGCGTCTGAAGTCGATGATACGGTACTTGGTCTTGTTTCCGCCGCCTCTGTGGCGTACGGTAATCTTACCGTTGGCATTACGTCCTGCGTGCTTCTTCTTGATAACGATCAAGCTCTTTTCGGGGCTGAACTTGGTCAGCTCCTCGAAAGAGGGAACGCTCATGTGACGTCTTGACGGTGTTGTGGGCTTATATTTGATTGTAGGCATTTTCAGTTCCTCCTACTTTCTCAGTTCATACCCTCGAAGAAGGCGATGGTCTTGGAGTCCTCGGTGAGAGTTACGATTTCTTTCTTCCAAGCGGAAGTGTAACCCTGCTGGTAACGAAGTCTCTTTGCCTTGCGCTTCATCGAGATAGTATTTACCGCTGCAACCTTGACACCGAACATGGTCTCAACTGCATTGGCGATCTCAGGCTTGGTTGCGGAGGTCATAACCTTGAAAGCGTATTTCTTCTGGTTCATCATATCCATGCTCGCCTCGGTGATTACGGGGCTGATGATGATGTCCTGTACCATTTTCTTCATTATGCATATACCTCCTGCAGTTTTTCTGCAGCCGCACGGGTCATAACAAGCTTCTCAGCGTTCAGGATCTCATAAACGTTGATGGTGCTGTAAAGAGTAGTAGCGGCGGTGGGGATGTTGTCGCAGCTCTTGATAACGAGCTTGTCAACTTCAGGAAGGACGAGGAGAGTCTTGCAAGCAACAGTCTCGGTACGGGACTTTACCTCTGCGCCATCCTTGTAGTTCTTGGTTACGTCCTTATTGAGTCCAAGGGCATTGAAGGTCTTAACCATCTCTGCGGTCTTGTAGCCCTCGAGCTTGCACTCGTCAAGGATCACGAGGTTACCCTCTGCAACCTTAGCAGAAAGTGCGCTGAACAGAGCAACTCTCTTGGTCTTCTTGTTAAGGTCGGTGCGGTAGCTGCGGGGCTTGGGGCCGAGAGCGATACCACCGTGTGTCCACTGAGGAGCGCGGGTAGAACCCTGACGGGCACGACCTGTTCCCTTCTGTCTCCAGGGCTTCTTGCCGCCGCCGCTTACTTCGGTGCGGGTAAGAGTGGACTGAGTGCCCTGTCTTTGGTTGAGCAGATATGCTCTTACAGCGGAATGAAGAACTGCGCCGTTTACCTCAGCACCGAAGATCTTCTCGGAGAGGCTCATCTCGCCAACTTCATTGCCTGCCATGTTAAATACTTTTACGTTAGGCATTTGTCATTCCTCCTTCTTTACTCAGGCCTTAACCGAGTCGCGGATGAATACGATACCGCCCTTAGCGCCGGGAATAGCGCCGCGAACTGCGATAAGGTTGTTCTCTGCATCGATCTTAGCTACGTTCAGGTTAAGGATGGTGACCTGCTCGTTACCGTACTGACCTGCCATCTTCTTGTTCTTGAAGATTCTCGCAGGGTCGATAACGCCCATGGAACCGGACTGACGGTGCACAGGGCCTACGCCGTGTGTCATTCTCAGCTTGTGGAGATTCCAACGCTTGATAGCACCGGTGTAACCGCGGCCCTTGGTCATACCCGTTACGTCGACTTTTTCGCCAACGGCGAAGGTTTCGACAGATACGACATCGCCAACGTTGTAACCGGAGCAATCCTCAAGGCGGAATTCCTTAAGATGCTTCTTGGTTGCAAGTCCGTTCTTTGCAAAGTGTCCGATCTCGGCCTTTGTCGAATGCTTTTCCTTAACATCGGCATATCCGAGCTGTACGGCCTCATAGCCGTCCTTTTCAGCAGTCTTTCTCTGCGATACTACGCAGGGACCTGCCTGGATTATCGTTACGGGAATTACATTTCCGTTTTCGTCGAAGATCTGAGTCATACCGATCTTCTTACCGATAAGTCCTTTTTTCATTTTCTTTCCTCCTGTAGGTTATTGGTTGACGCTGTGAATTTTCCCTTGCGGGATTACGCCAACTTGACCGACAAGCGCTCCCTTGGAGCCTTGTGTGTGTGCTGTGCGAATTAAAGCGTGATCTGAATATCTACGCCTGCGGGAAGCTCGATGTTCATCAACTCTTCGGTAAGCTTCTTAGACGGCTTAGCGATGTCAATGAGTCTCTTGTGGTTGCGAAGCTCGAACTGCTCACGGCTGTCCTTGTACTTGTGGACTGCACGGAGAATGGTCACGATCTCCTTCTCGGTGGGAAGCGGAATGGGGCCCGATACCTCGGCACCGTTACGCTTTGCAACTTCAACGATCTTCGCTGCCGCTGCATCAACGAGAGTGTGGTCGTAGCTCTTCAGACGAACTCTGAGCTGCTCCTTAACTGCCATGTTTTTCCTCCTTCTTTCTCGCGTACACGCGATTATAATGTAATGTAGCTTTTGCGCGTGCCGCGTTTCGAAAACGAAGGAGCTTTTTCCTTAACACCGTTTCGGGCGTTCCCTCTTATTGCCATACAAAATCCGAAACTCGCCCCCGCGTCCCGTCACGTCTGACGGCGCGACACGAATTTCGGGCTGTACGACAACAAGGTCGAACCCCGAGGCAGCCTATGAACCTCGACTGCTCGGCGCTTGAAGCTACCTTTTTTCGCCCGATTACCCGAGAATTTGCACTCTCGGCGGACTTACTCCGCGAAAATTCCCCGCTGTTCAGGCGGCAACCTTTCGCTTCAACGCTTTTTTCGCACATCAAGCTCTGTTATTATACTATATTTCCACATAATATGCAATATGGCAAAAGAGAGAAATTTTAATGTTATTTTTGCCGCCACTTTGTGCATTTAGCACAAATATCGCCCGTTTTTTCGTTGTTTTGCGCCAAAAAAGAGGCGGAGCGCCGCCTCTTTTTTCAAAAACTTGTTTTTTTCATTGATTTTCGCCGTTTTCGGCTGTCAAATTTGCCTCCGCAAGCCTTTCGAGGGCCTTGCAAAGGCGTTCTCTCAGCCACGCAGGCTCGACTATCGTTATCCTTGCCTCAGCCGCAAGGAGCGCGCCGAGGAAGAAGCCAACGTTGTGAAACTCGCAATTATACCTATTGCTTCCACCCGCACGGCTTTTTACAAACCGTCCGAGTCCAAGTGCCGCAAGCTTATCGGACACCTCGAGCACCGCCGTATAGGGAATGCTCATCTGATGCGCCTCGTCGCCCTCGCCCGCCTCGGCGGCGGCAAAAAGCTCGACGTAATCGTCGCTGTCCGCCTGCTCTATCGATGCACCGAGCTCAAACGGTTCACTGTAACGGTAGCCCTTGCGAATTCGGCAGAACTCAAGCGGCGCACCAAGCTCCGTGCGCAGATACTCAACGTCGCGTTGCGCCTGACGCTGTGAGATACCGAACCTCTCGGCAAGACGCTTGGCATTCGGGAAATATCCGTCCTTTATTCTTTTGTGAAGCCACCTTATTCTTTCAACGGCAAATTCGGCAGACATAGCTTCCTCCGTAAAAATTTCTTATGGTCACGCGCGGATAAATTGGCAACTATATATATTAAGGAAGAAAATCATTCAACAGGATCAACGCTCTCTGTGGGTTCCGTAGCGTCCACGGCGCAAAATTGCTTCATATAAGAGCTAATGCTTGCGCTTATATAAACGAACATCGTAAGGCAAATAAGGGATTCCACGCAGAATCTTCCCTGCTCCAAAAGTCCGCTGAAATACGAGAACAATCCGCCGATGCCCGCAGAGGCGGTAAGGATCATCGCAACAAAGCCAAAGCCGAGATAAGCGCGGGGGCGCTTGGTTACGGGAGCGAAGAAGCGATTTTCGTGGAGAATGAAAAGCATAGATATTATCAGCGCCCATTCGATAAGAACCTTATGCGGGCTGTTCATCGGCACTTCCATATCAAAATAAACGGTGAACACGCCCGAAAGCATACGAATAAGCGTCAAAAAGCCAAGGGTCACGTCAAGCGGCGTTGCAGGCTTATACGACGCTCTTCTGAAAAAGCAAACGGCGGTGGCGAGAGATGCGAGCGCTCCGAGAATAGACATTACCACAAGCACCTTTTCGGTCTTCGTGGCAAAGGAATTGCTAAATGCGTCGAAAAATTCCGACGAGCCGAGCATTCCCGCAAAGGAATAAAGCGCGTCTGCCAAAAAGACGAAGGCGCAGAAATACAAAGCGATCATGCTTGAGCGCGGGCGCACGTCCTCGGACGGAGAATTCTTGGGAAGCAGGAAAAACACGGAAAGCCCCCAAGCGCATCCGAGAACGCAGAGCGCATTCATAACGGTCACGAGAAATCCGCTGTTATAATATCCGATTATATGATCGTAATTAAATATCAGCGTAATCACGCGAAGGAGCGCCGCGAGCGCGGCAAGCGCGAGAATGCTGAAAAAATAGACCTTTATCTTATCTCCGTATATACGGCGCATATCCTTATTTTCCGTCATCGCAAAAGCCTTTCGTAACAGACTGTATTTATTTGATTATACCTCAAAAATATGAAGAAATTGTAAACAAGACGCTCCTTGAGGAAAAAAACTACATTTATATATATAATATTTTTCACTTTCGGCGTAAAAATAAAAAAATTTTTATTTTTTTGCAAAAAGGGGTTGACAAACGCACCTCTTATCAGTATAATATCTGTGTTATCCAAAGACAGCAGGTTCCCGTAAAAGCGTATGCCACCCTGCCGAGGAGGACATCATCACTAATAATTGTGTTTTGTGTCTTTCTTCGGGTGCGATATGCACGGGAGAAGGATATTTTTTTGCCCTTTTTCAGGGCGCGAATTACACCAGGAGGTAAACACAATGCCCAGCAATGCTATACTTGAGCAGAAGCAGCAGGTTGTTGCCGAACTTACCGAAAAAATCAAGAACTCCGCGTCCGGTGTCGTGGTAAACTACCAGGGCATCACCGTTGAGGATGATACCAAGATGCGTAAGGCTCTTCGTGAAGCAGGTGTTTCTTACACCGTTATGAAGAACTCCCTTACCGGTCGCGCTTGCGACAACTGTGGTTACGGTGAGATCAAGCAGTACCTTTCCGGCATGACCGCTATCGCTGTCAGCGCCGATGACGCTGTTGCTCCCGCTAAGATCCTTAAGCAGTATGCTGACAAGATCGAGTCCTTCAAGCTTCTCGCCGGTTACGTTGACGGTGAGGTTCTCGACACCGCAGGTGTTGAAAAGCTCGCTTCCATTCCTTCCCGCGAGACTCTTATCACTCAGCTCCTTGTTTGCGTACGCTCTCCCCTTGTCAACCTCGTTTACGTTCTCGACACCGCTGCTAAGAACGGCGGCGCTCCCGCAACTGAAGAGGCTGCAGAGGCTCCCGCTGAGGAAGCCGCTACCGAGGCACAGGCTTAAGTCTGTCGCTTAAATCAAAAAAACATTACATTATTCAGGAGGTCAATTAAAATGGCTAACGAAAAGATTACCGCTATCCTTGATGAGATCAAGGCTCTTACTATTCTTGAGCTCGCAGAGCTCGTATCCGCTGCAGAGGAAGCTTTCGGCGTATCCGCTGCTAACATCACCGCAGGCGCTGGCGCTGCTGCTGCTCCCGCAGCTGCTGCTGCTGAAGAGAAGACCGAGTTCGACGTAGTTCTTGCAAGCTTCGGCGCTAAGAAGCTCGACGTTATCAAGGTCGTTCGTGAGCTTACCGGTCTTGGACTTAAGGAAGCTAAGGAACTCGTTGAGGGTGCTCCTAAGACTCTTAAGGAAGGCGTTTCCAAGGATGAGGCTGAGTCCATCAAGGCTACTCTCACCGAGGCTGGCGCAACCGTAGAGATCAAGTAATTTAAAAAAGAACAAAATCCTGTCTGTTCATAAAAGCCCGATGCTTGAAGCATCGGGCTTTTGTGTTATTTTATCTTTCTGCATTCAACGTAGTAACGCTTGTCTGCGGCGTGTCCCATAGAGAAGGTCTTGCGCGGCAGAGCGCCGTCGTTTTCAACTGCGGGGAAAAGCTCGCTCTTTTCGATTCCGTTAAAGAGGAAGCCAACACAGCCCTTCTTCTCTGCAAGGCGGCAAAGCGTATCCTCACCGTGTATGTAGTCGGTAACGGTGTCGGGATGCTCGGCGGTATACTCGTCAAGGAACTTCTGAAGCGTGCCTACCGCAAGCGTCAGCGCAGGCTTTGCTACGGTAATCACCTCGCTCTTGCCCTCCGTAATAACGGTAAAGCTCTGTGCGGCGGCATCACCGCAGGTACTCTCGGCAAGTGCGCGGAACTTCTCGACAAGGTCACAGGGATCTGACGTTTCGACTATTCTGTATATAGGCTCAAACTCAAGGGATGCATCGTGAAGATTTCCAAGCTCGCAAAGCGCGTATCTTGCGGGGTGGCTTGCCGCCGCCTCTGCGCCGATCTTTGCCTTGATCTCCTCATATGCCGCCTTTGCGGTAGCGAGAGAGTGGTTTCCGTCGCCAACTGCAAAAACGATGGGAGCGTTCTTGCTTCCTCTGCTCTTCACCGCCTCGTCGATAGCAGCGTTGATAGCGGCAAACTCAGCCTCGGCAATAAATGCGCCGCGAACTGCACCCGCCGTTCCGTCAAGAGCAAAATCGTATGCATCTGCGGCTCTGCCAGCAAGCGGACCGAGGATCTTGTCCTCGACGTCGTCAACGAGAAGAAGGATGTGGGGAAGCTCAAGCGCGGCGTCGCGTCTTACCTCAAGGCGAGGGGGGATGCGCTCTACTACCGTCTTTTCGGTAGCGCGAATGGCGGAGGTAGAGCCGACGCTGTAATCGTAGTCCTCAAGGTCTACTGCGGCAACGATACCACGGCGTATCTTGCCACCCGAAAGGCGGCGCTCAAGGTAGATTCCGCAAGCCTTGTGCTCGATAAGCCAATCGGATGCGATGTAGGTGTCCATAGCGGCGTGAACGGTGGGGATGCGCGCGGCACTCTCGTCAAGCCAAACCTCGGGCAGAATGAGCTTGTAGGCGGAGGGCGCATCTCCGACGCGCTCCTTTACACCAAGCCAATACTCAGGCTCGGAGGTGTACTGGTCGCAGGCGACGGTAGCCCATTTGGTGCCGTCTACGCGGGAAAAATCGGGAAGCATAATATCAGCAGGATATATATACATTTCTGACCTCACATAAGTTTTTTTTAATTATACTACATTTTCTTGCATTTGGCAACAGTTTTTTTCATAATACGTAAAAAACTGTTGCACTCGCAACTATTTTGTGCTATAATATGGTAAAATCCGAAAAAAGAAAGGCTGTGATCCAATGGGACCCGGATTCGGAGGGCCTCCTCCCGACAGATATAAACACCAAAAGGTAGCGCCGCCTAAAAACTTAAAAGACCTACCGCGCTTTCTGCGACAGGTAGTTGGCGGCTTTTTCTACAGACTTTTTTACATTTTCCTTTTAGTATGGAAAACGAACCCTCTCATCCTCTTTACGATGGTATTCGTCGCGATATTCAACGGCGTAGCACCCGTTATAGGCTCCGTGCTTTCCGCAGACATTCTGAACGAAATGCAGGGCGTTATCGCGGAGCGCACCATTGCCGAAAACTCAGGGCAGATATACACCATCGTCTTTTGGGGCTCGTCGGTGCTGACGCTTCTTATCGCATATTTTGCTTATCGCATTCTTACGCGCGTTTTCGACCGCGTGACCTCGTCCATCATTCGTATAGCGGGTGAGAAGGTCGTGCGTCAGGTAAAGGTGCAGATAATGGAGAAGGCAAAGACCGTCGACCTTGCATCCTTTGACATTCCCGCGTTTTATGAAAAGCTTGAAAACGCAAACCGCGAGGCAGGAAACCGACCTATATCCACCCTGCAATCAACGTTTTCGGTGGTCAGCCAGATCATCTCGCTCGTCAGCTACGTCGTGATCCTTGCTACGATCCCCGATATGTGGTGGATGCCGCTTGGCATAATCGTTATTTCCGTTCCGTCCGCCATCGTTTCATTCGTTTACAGACGGAAAAACTTCAATTATATGCGCCGCCGCTCCAAGGACCGCAGACAGATGAATTACTATTCCGACCTGCTCGTTAACAAGGACCTCGCCAAGGAGATACGCATATTCGACCTTTCCGACACGCTTATCGGAAGATACAAATCGGTATTCAACCGCTACTACGCGGGACTTCGTAAGCTGATAGTTGCAGAGGCTTTTTGGCTTATCGTAATCGCCATCGTTTCGTCGGTGGTGAACTGCATATTCTACGCTATCATCGCCTACGGCGTATTCGAAGGACGCTTCCTTATCGGTGATTACTCGCTCTACACGGGTGCGCTTGCCTCTATCGCAAGCTGTGTGACCGCGCTTATCAACATCTCCGCCCACGTTTACGAGGGCACGCTGTTTATTGATAACCTCGTTTCCTTTATGAAGGAGGAGCAGACGGTAGTTCCGACCGTCGAGGAGCCCTTGCGCGTACAGCGCGGTATGCCGCACACCATTGAGTTCAAAAACGTAAGCTTCTCATACCCCGGCACGGAGCGCAAGGTAATAAACAATTTTACCACCACGTTCCGCCCGGGTGAGACCGTAGTACTCGTCGGTCTTAACGGCGCGGGAAAAACAACGCTTATCAAGCTCTTGACAAGACTTTACGACCCCACCGAGGGCGTTATCCTGCTTGACGGACACGATATCCGCGAATATGACGTTGCCGACCTTTACTCGCTGTTCGGAATAATATTCCAGGACTTTGGAAAATACGCCGTTACAGCCGCCGAGAACATATATTTTGGTGACGTAAAGAGCCCCACGGACGAAGAGAAAATGCGCGCGTGCGCCGAGCAAAGCGCGGCTTCGGACTATATTTCCCGCTTGCCCTCGGGCTACGATACGCCGCTTATGCGCATTTTTGAGCAGGACGGCATCGAGCCCTCCATCGGTCAATGGCAAAAGCTCGCCATCGCGCGCGCGTTCTACCGCGACTCCGATATTATGATACTTGACGAGCCGACCGCCTCTCTTGACCCGATGGCGGAGCAGGAGATATTCAATCAGTTCGACACTCTGCGCGAGGGAAAGACCACCATTTTCGTTTCCCACCGCCTCTCCTCTGCCGTTATCGCCACGAAGATCGTCGTGCTTGAGTATGGCTGTCTTATCGAGGAAGGCACGCACCGCGAGCTTATGGAAAAACACGGAAAGTACTACGAGCTGTTCTCAACGCAGGCAAAAAGATACCTTGAGGGTGGCGATCTTGTGGATCGCGACGAGCCGAATAGCCCGTCCGAGCGTCCGCGCCGCCCCCGTCGCCACGGCGAACAGGAAGAATAAAGCAATAAAAATCGCTCGAAAGAGCGATTTTTATTGCTTTATGGTTGACATTCGGCTTTTGATTTATTATAATAATATATTATATTAATTATTTTGGAGATTTATTATGAGCATTAAGGTTGTAAAATTCGGCGGCTCTTCTCTCGCAGATGCTGAGCAGTTCCGCAAGGTTGCCAATATTATAAAGGCTGACGACGCGCGCCGCTACGTCGTTCCCTCCGCCCCCGGTAAGCGTTTTTCAGGTGACATCAAGGTTACCGATATGTTCTACGCGTGCTACGATCTCTCGAAGGGCGGCTCTGCCGAGGATTTCGACGCGCAGTACAAGATGATCGAGGATCGCTACAACGGCATTATTTCCGACCTCGGTATGGATTTCGATATCAGCGGCGAGCTTAAATACGTTAAGCGCGCAATTCTCTGCCACGCAGGACGCGATTTCGCCGCAAGCCGTGGTGAATACCTCAACGGTCTTATTCTTGCTAAATATCTCGGCTATGATTTCATAGACGCTGAAAACGTTATCCTCTTTACCGAGGACGGCAAGTTTGACTCCGAAAGAACGCAAGAGGTCCTCTCTGCCGAGCTTGCACGCCACGAGCGCGCAGTTATCCCCGGCTTCTACGGCATTATGCCCAACGGCACGGTAAAGACCTTCTCGCGCGGTGGCTCGGACATCACGGGCTCTATCGTTGCCCGTGCGGTAAACGCCGACCTTTACGAGAACTGGACCGACGTTTCGGGCTTCCTTATGGCAGACCCCAGAATCGTTAAGGATCCCCTCGCAATAAAGACCATCACCTACCGCGAGCTTCGCGAGCTTTCCTATATGGGTGCTACCGTTCTTCACGAGGACGCTATATTCCCCGTAAGAAATGCGGGTATCCCGATCAATATCAAGAACACCAACAAGCCCGATGACGAGGGTACTATGATCGTTGCCAGCGCCGCAGATTACGATAGCGAGCACATTATCACGGGTATCGCGGGCATCAAGGGCTTCTCCTCCATCATTATCGAGCACGATATGATGAACGCGCAGGTCGGCTTTGTACGCCGCGTGCTTGAGGTAGTTGAGGATTACGATATCTCTCTTGAGCATATTCCCTCGGGCATCGACACTATGAGCGTTATCTGCTCCACCGAGCAGCTTGACTCCTGCCGCGAAAAGCTCCTTGCCGCCATCAACCGCAACATCAAGCCCGACAGCCTTAACGTGGAGGACAATCTCGCGCTTATCGCCGTCGTAGGACGCGGAATGGTCAAGGCAAGAGGAACTGCCGCACGCGTATTCTCCTCCGTTTCCGATGCAGGCGTAAACATCAAGATGATCGATCAGGGCTCGTCCGAGCTTAACATCATCATCGGTATTGAGGAGCATGACTTTAACACCGCTATCGAGGCAATCTACCGCGAATTCGTGAAATAATAAAAAAACAGAGTGGCGCGCAAGCGCCACTCTGATTAAATTTCGTCAAGCCATTTTTTCGGACATCTGTCCGCCGCCGAGAATGTGGAAGTGCAGGTGCTTTACGGATTGGCACGCATCGTCGCCACAGTTGGAGATTATGCGGTAGCCGCCCGTCAGTCCCTCTGCCGCGGCAATTTTAGGAATAGCCTCAAATATCTTTGAAACGTACACGCTATTGACCTCGCTGACCTCGTCCGCGGACGCAAGGTGCAGCTTCGGAATAACGAGAACGTGAACGGGCATTTGGGGTGCGATATCGCGGAAGGCGTAGACGTACTCGTCCTCGTACACCTTGGATGAGGGGATATCCCCTGCAATTATTTTACAAAAAAGACAATCCATTTTTATCTCTCCTTTTTTAACTGATATATAAATTATACCACCCCAAAAGGCACAAATCAAGATGAAAAACAGAAAAATAATAGATATTCACACACACGTTTATCCCGAAAAGATAGCCAACGCGGCAGTTGTGAGCCTCGGACACTTTTATAACTTCGTTCCCGAGGGCAACGGCACGTTTGCCGAGCTTTACTCGACCTCGGTCGACAACGGCATTTCGGGAGCGCTGATGCTTGCTACTGCAACTAACGCCCGTCAGGTCGAGCACGTTAACGATTGGATAGCCGCGCTTGCAACGGAAGCTACCGCAAACGGCTTTGAGGCTTATGCCTTCGGCGGATATCATCAGGATTGCGCCGACCCCGAGGCTGTCGTTGCGCACGCGACGGGTATGGGAATTCGCGGCTTTAAGATACACCCCGACATTCAGGGTGTTGATATCGACGATGAAAGGCTTCTGCCCTTCTACGCCATCTGCCAGCGCGAAAAGCTCCCCGTATATCTCCACATGGGCGACGATCGCCCCGAATATCGTTTTTCCGAGGCGAGAAGGCTCGTGAAAATTCTCGAAAAATTCCCCGACCTCACCGTTGGCGCGGCACATCTTGGCGGATATTCCGCGTGGGATGAGGCGCGAATGCTCATCGGTGCGCCCAACGTCTACTACGACACCTCAAGCGCGCTGTGGGCAATTACGCCCGAGTTTGCCGCCGAGCAGATCCACAAGCTCGGTGTAGACCGCGTGATGTTCGGTACAGACTATCCCGTAATGCTCGCAAATCATGAACTTGAAAGGCTTCACGCCCTCGGACTTACGGACGAGGAGCTTGACGATATATGCTACTTCAACGCAAAGAAATTCCTCGGAATATAAAAAGCAGCCGTTTGAAACGGCTGTTTTTTATATTGTAATTAGTCAGCAAATACGGTGATGCGGTTCTTGGTGATCTCGGTGATGAGGTCAACGATCCACGCTACAAGGTTACCAACACCGGTGCAGAGAACGAGAATTCCAACCACGAGGGTTACGACGTTCTTGGTCTCAACAAAGCGAACGATGCGGTAAACGCCACCAACAACAGAGCCGAGAAGAAGCTGAATGATGATCTTAGCGATCTTAGGCAGGCTCTCATAGGTTTCCGTGAGTTTCATAAGAAAATCCTCCATTTATGTATTTGGTTATATATATTATAGCATCAAAGGTTAAAAAATGCAACATATAAAGTAGTATTTTGTATATATTTTTTTAAAAAAGGCTGTCCTTTCGGACAGCCTTTGGCTTTATTCTTCAGCAGCCTCTTCGGTTGCGGCATCAGCCTCAACCTCTTCCTCTGCGTTCTCCTCAAGAAGTGCGCGGATGGAAAGGCTTACTCTCTGCTGGTCATCGTCGATCTTGATGATCTTAACGGTAACCTGCTGACCGGACGTGAGAACGTCAGCGGGGTTCTCAACGCGCTCGGTAGAGATCTGGGAAACGTGGATAAGACCGTCAACGTCATCGGTTACGCGTGCGAACGCACCGTAGGACATGATGTTGGAGATGGTAACGTCGATAACGTCGCCAAGGTTGAACTGTGCCTTAAATACGTTCCAGGGGCGGGATTCCTCGGTGCGATAGCCAAGGGAGATCTGACGCTTTTCGGGATCGTAGGACTTAACGAAAACGGTAAGCTCGTCACCGATGTTGAGAATGTCTGAAGGCTTATGTATGGGTTTCCAAGACATCTCCTTCTTGTGAAGCATACCGTCAACGCCGCCGAGGTCGATGAATGCGCCGTAGTCGGTCATTCCGCGAACCTTACCGGTGTAGTACTTGCCAACCTCGATCTCAGCCCAGAACTGCTCCTCAAGAGCACGGCGCTCCTCGCGGCTTGCGGCTCTGATAGAACCGATAGCGCTCTTGCCGTGGGGCTTGATCTCGATGATCTTGTACTTTACGGTCTGTCCAACGAGAGTGGACAGGTCTGCCTCGCGGGGCAGAGCGGTCTGAGAAGCGGGGACAAATACGCGTGCGCCGTAGATCGGAATTACTACTCCGCCCTTAACGGCCTCGGTAACCTTACCCTCAAGGGTGTCACCGTTGTCCTTAGCCTCGATTACCTTGTGCCAGTTCTTGTCAAGGTCTGCGCGCTTTTTAGATACGGTAGCGCATCCGTCAACATCGCTGACTCTGATAACAAAAACATCTATCTCGTCACCGATCTTGTACTCACGACTCAGCTTCAGGGAAGCATCGTCGGATATCTGATCGGCGGTCAGTATGCCGGTAACCTTCGCGCCGAGGTCGAGCTTGAGCTCGACGTCGTTTACCGCGATAACAGTACCGGTAACGGTGTCTCCTGAACTTAATGTTTTGAACGCTGAGTTGAGCATTTCGTCAAAGCTTTCTTCAATAACAGCTTTGTCTTTGATTTCGCTCATTTTGTTGTATACCTCCTCTATTATGTCGTCGGGCGTTGATGCTCCGGCAACAATTCCCACGTTCTTGTGGATGCTCGGAAAATCCTCGTCAAGCTCGTCTGCGTCGTTGATACGCACGGTGTTTTCGCAAACACCCTTGCATATCGTGTACAGCTTCGAAGTATTTGAGCTGCTGTTACCGCCGATAACAACGACCGCATCACACTCCGATGCCAAACGCGCCGCTTCAAGCTGGCGAGTTTCCGTAACATTACATATTGTATCAAAAATAATTGGATTTGTATATAGTTTTTTGATAATTTCCAAAGATTTTTTCCATTCTGAGAGATTTTGTGTGGTTTGCGCCGCCAAAATGGCTACAATTTCTTCCCCTAATGGAATTTTTTTACTTTTTGCCGCTTCCTCAAGTTCGTCGGCACTCGCAAAAACGAACCCGCGTCCCTCGAAATAACTCATAATACTTATGACCTCGGGATGTGCGGCAGAGCCGATAAGGATGAATATCTTTTCCTTTTCGTCCCCCTCGCGCGGTGAGTTTTCCGCGGCTATCCTATGTATCTTTTTCACGTACGGACAAGCGCAGTCGACGTAGGAAAAATCGGGATACTTTTTTGCGCAATCGGCAAGAAGCTGCTCGGTCTGCTTGGGAATGCCGTGGGCGCGTGCAAAGACTACCGCCTTGCCATCTTTCACGGTGGACTCGGCAACGGACAAGATGTCCTCCGCCTCTATTGCCACAACGCCTGCGGCGTCAAGACGCGCGTTATAGGTATCGTTGTGAATGAGCCTGCCAAGGGTGTATATTCTCTCACCCTTTGCCCTTTTGAGTCTTTCCTCAATAAGCTCGGTGGCACGGCGCACGCCGAAGCAAAAGCCCGCGTGGGCGGCAACGCGCACCCTGCTCATTTACCTTCGTCCTTTCCGAGAGCGCATATACGCTCGAAAACGTAATTTGAAATATATGCGTAATCGCTTGCCTTTTCACCGCCCGCCGTGTACTCCTCGTACTTTATCGGCTCACCGACGATGACGTGTACGGGGCGCAGAAATCTCGTGCGGTGTCCCTTAGATTTAATGAAAACGGGAAGAACGGTCGCCTTCGCGTTCGATGCGATAAGTCCAACGCCGCCTCTGACTGTGGTAGTGGACGGGTCAACGCCCTGACGGCGCGTTCCCTGCGGGAACATTCCGACGCAATAGCCCTCGTCAAGCATACGAATGCTCTTTTTAAGCACGCCCGCATCCGCGCCTCCACGCTCCACGGGATATGCGCCAAGACTCTTCAAAAGCCACGCAAGCACGGGGTTTTTGAAAAGCTCCGCCTTTGCCATAAAGCGCGGCTGCTGGCGGCGCAGCACGGCGCAAATATATACGGGATCAAGGAATGAGATGTGGTTTGCACAAACGAGATACGGACCTTCGCTCCTCTTCGGCTCGTTCTTGCGGTTTTTGGAAAACACCCAAAGCACTATCCTTACGAGCCAAGCTATAAGAAAATGCGCGACCGCGTAAAACTTACTCTTCATCGTTTCCTCCGAGATTCAGCTTTTCGTCAAGTATCTTCAAAACCGCCTCGAGCGACTCATCGGGGGTGAAGCCCGAATTATCAAGTAAAACTGCGTCCTCGGCAGGCTTCAGGGGAGCTACGTCGCGGTTGCTGTCGCGTGCATCTCTTTCCTCGATGTCCGCAAGTATCTTTTCAAAGACGGCGCTCTGCCCTCTTTCAAGCAGCTCCTTGTATCTTCGCTCGGCTCTGTCGTGCGCGGTAGCGACAAGAAATATCTTAACGTCGGCATTTGGCAGTATGACCGTTCCGATGTCGCGTCCGTCCATTACCACGCTGTTTTGGGCGGCGATGGAGCGCTGCATATCGAAAAGAAACTGACGCACCTCGGGAATAGCGGAAACGGCAGAGGCGTAGTGGGATATCTCGTGCTCGCGTATGCGCTCACCGAGATTTTCGCCGTCAAGATACATATACTGCGCACCGTCCTCAAAGCGTGCCTCCACGCTGATGCGCGGAAGAAGTGCGCAAACCGCGGCGCGGTCTGTAGGCTCGATGCCCTCGCGACGCGCGGCGTAGCCGACCGTGCGGTAGATAGCGCCCGTGTCGACGTAGGATATATTCATTTTTTTGGCTATCGCCTTGGCGAGAGTGGACTTTCCCGCGCCGCTCGGGCCGTCGATAGCGATATTCAAATGCTTTTTATTCATAGCTACTCCTTAATATTCAGCCGCGGCAATTCCTGCGGCGCGGGCGGTTGACCAGGCTATTTGCAGATTATAGCCGCCCGTATATCCGTCAACGTCTATTATCTCGCCCGCAAAATAGAGCCCCTCGCATATTTTCGACTCCATAGTCTTTGGGGAAATCTCCTTTACCGAAACGCCGCCGCGCGTAATGACCGCCTCGTCAAGCGAGCGAAAGCCCGATATACCCACCTTGAAGCATTTAAGGCAGGATATCATCGCCCTTCTCTGCTCCTTGGTAATAGAGTTGACCTTCGTGCGCGGAGATATGCCCGTCATTTCGACGAACGGCTCTATCATTTTTTGCGGAAGAAGGTCGGACAGCGAATTTACAAGGTCGCGGTTTTTATATTTTTCAAAATCCGAAAGAAGTCTTGCGTCAAGCGCTTTTTCGTCAAGCGCGGGCTTTAAGTCTATCTGCGCCTCGTATCTGCCCGACGAGATATCCGAAAGATGCGCCGAGGCGGAAAGCGCCATAGGGCCCGTAAGCCCGAAGTGAGTGAACATTATCTCACCGAAATCCTGCCATACCGCCTTACCCGATGCGGTATCCGCAACGGTAAGCGCTACGTTTTTGAGGGAAAGCCCTTGCATCGAGGGGCAAAGACGTCCCTTGCAAACGAGGGGAACGAGCGAGGGGGTAAGCTCCGTAACGGTGTGTCCAAGCTCGCGGGCAAAGCGGTAGCCGTCGCCCTCCGAGCCCGTGCGCGGATAGGATATTCCGCCCGTGCAGATTATGACCTTATCAAAGCTCATTTCTCTATCGGCAACAACGGCAAACGTGCCGTCGTCGTTCTTTTTTATACCTTTTACGCGCTCGCCGATAATGCGGCAGCCCGACGCTGTGACCTCGCGCGAGAGGGCGTTTACGATATCCGCCGCCTTATCGGAAACGGGAAAAACGCGTCTGCCGCGCTCGACCTTAAGCTCGACACCGAGCGACTCAAAATAAGCCATAACGTCGCGCGGCTCAAATGCGGCAAACGAGGCAAACATAAACCGCGGATTGCGGGGTACGTTTTCAAGAAATTCGTCGCGCGTGGCGTCGTTTGTAAGATTACATCTTCCCTTGCCCGTTATTCCGAGCTTTCTGCCCATGCGGTTTTTGCCGTTACGCTCAAAAACCGTAACGTCAGCGCCCGCGCGTGCGGCAGTTGCCGCGGCGAGCATTCCTGCCGCGCCGCCGCCTATGACGGCGATGCTTACGCCCGCCATATCAGTTTGAAGCGGTGTCGTAGACCTCGTATTCCTCCCATATCTGCTCAAGCTTCTGGAGCTTTGCGCGGACGGTGGCGGGGTCCTTACGAGCCACGGACACTATCATTGCGTTTATTATCGAAAGAGGCGCTACAAGGGAGTCCACGAAGGATACCATATCGCTCCTTGCGATAAGGAGCTGATCGGCAAGCGGAGCTATGGGGGAACGGTCGCTGTCGGTGATGGATATCACCTGTGCGCCGACCTCCTTTGCGTACTCTACTGCCTTGATTATCCTCTTGGAATATCTCGGAAAGCTGATGGCAACAAGCACGTCGCCCTCTCCGATGTGGTGTATCTGCTCGAACATCTCGCTTCCCGACGTGGTCTGAACGAGCTTTACGTCGTCAAATATCATACGCAGGTTGAAATTGAGAAATCTCGCAAGCACGGAGGACGAGCGAACACCCATAATATAAATGTGCTTTGCCCTGATAAGCGCATCCGTTGCGGCGTCAAACGCCCCACGGTCGACGCATTCAAGCGTGTATCTGAGCTTTTCGATATCCGACGAAAGCACCTTGTCAAGCACGTCGCCGTCGCCAATAAGCAGGTCGGTAACGTCCATTCTCTGCACGGAGGTCAGACGCATCCTGATAAGCTCCTGCAGGGAGCGTTGCATATCGGGGTATCCGTCAAAGCCAAGCTCAATGGCAAAGCGGACCACGGTGGACTCGGAAACTCCGACTATCCCGCCGAGCTTTGATGCGGTCATATATGCTACCTTATCGTAGTTTTCAAGCAAATACGTTGCAATAGCCCTTTGCCCCTTAGAAAAGGCAGGCATCTTCTCCTCTATCAAGGACAGAAGACTGTTTTTCATTAAAACCTCCCGTGCGGTCGATGCCGCGCCGTGTCTTATAATTTACAATATATTATTATATATCTTATATTTAGTTTTGTCAAGTAGCCACGGGCTTAAATACGCCGTCGGACATCACCCAAAGCTCCCTAAAGCCCACGTCGCGCAAAAGCGCGCGCGCCTCGTCAAAGGCGAAGTCAAGCGTGTCGATATTATGACTGTCGGACGAAAGAGTTACGCGTCCGCCCTCGTTTTTTATGATGTGTAAAAGCTCGATGTCGGGGTACGGAGACGTGCGGTATCCTCGAGCCATTGCTCCCGTATTCACCTCGAAAATGCAGTTTGCTCCAAGTGCGACCTTTATATATTTTTCCGCAATGCGCTGATATTCCGCCGAGGCGAAAAATTTTCCAACGCCTATCTCCCTGTACTTTGTAAGAAGGTCAAAGTGCCCTATTATATCGGGGCGACGCTTCAATATATAATCGCAAAAGCTACCGTAATACTCCTCGGCAAGCGCCGCGCCGTCGCCTCCCCACGCATCAAGGCATTTCGCAAAATGCTCGGGGCTTGAATCTATGGAATAGTATACCCCGTCCTTTACGGAATAGTGGCACGAGCCTATAAGATAGTCAAATCGAGTACGGTCAATGGGACAGCGTGCGTCCTCCTCGACACCGACGTATACGCGTATCTTATCCTTATATTTTTGCGAAAGCCCGCGTATTTCGGCAATATATCCGTCCATATCCCTCATACAGTAGCTCAGGTCGAAGTCCGTATAGCCGTGACCTGAAAATCCGAGGGAGTCAAAGCCCTTTTCTATAGCCGAAAGAAGCATCTCCTCTGCGGAATTTGCTCCGTCGCACAGCGTCGTATGCGTATGTAGATTGGAAAGCATCAGCGTTATTCCTCCGCGATAATTTTAACTCACACGCAGTATTATACCATATTAAAGCAATAAAATCAAGGAAACATTTTTATAAAATAAAATCCTTCAAAATGTTACAAAACTATTTACAATTCGACTTATTTATGTTATCATTAATTAGCAATATTTTGCTAAAAAATTTATTTGGAGGATCTTTTATGAAGCTCGTCTACAACGTAAACGACAGACCTACCGCAGGTAAGCTCGTCGTTTTTGCAATCCAACAGCTCCTCGCCATCATGGCGGCAACGCTCGTCGTTCCCGTTATCGTCGGTCATGGAATGAGTTCTGCCGCCGCACTTTTCGGTGCAGGTGTCGGTACTCTCGTTTACATCCTGTTCACTAAGAAAAAGAGCCCCGTTTTCCTCGGCTCGTCCTTTGCATTCATCGGCTCGATGGGTGCGGCGTTTGCGGGCGCAGCAAGCGTATCTCTCGGATCCTCGGACTCATCATCGGTGCGGCCTGCGCGGCTCTCGTTTACGTTATTATCGCCGCCGTCGTTAAGGTTGCGGGCGTTAACTGGATAAACAAGCTGATGCCCCCCATCGTTATCGGTCCCACCGTTGCCATCATCGGTCTTTCCCTTGCGGGCAACGCTGTTGGCGACATGACCTCGGGCGGACTTAAGGTAAACAACGTTTCCGTTGCTTCCGCCCCCATCGCAGTTCTTTGCGGTCTTGTTACACTTCTTACCATTGTTATCGCTTCGGTATACGGCAAGAAGTCGGGCAAGCTCTTCCCCTTCGTTTACGGAATCCTCGCCGGATATGCGTTCTCCTCCGTCCTTACCGTTATCGGTAACCTCGCAGGCATTGACGCGCTGAAGGTAGTTGATTACTCCGCACTCAAGGCACTCTTTGCCGACGGAGTTTCCTTCTCCTCCTTCCTTGCCGTTCCCGACTTTACCTTCCTTACCGCATTCGGCGCGTTTGGCGAGCTTTCAGGCTCATACGTCCTTACCGTCGTAGTCGCTTACGTTCCCGTTGCATTCGTAGTATTTGCGGAGCATATCGCAGACCACAAGAACCTCTCCTCCATCATTGAGAGCGATCTTCTTGAGGAGCCCGGACTTTCCCGCACCCTTCTCGGTGACGGCGTTGGCTCGCTTGCAGGCGCACTCTTCGGCGGTTGCCCTAACACCACCTACGGTGAGTCGGTCGGTTGCGTTGCTATTACCAAGAACGCATCCGTTTACACCATAATCGCCGCCGCTATCGGCGCTATGGCGATATCCTTCATCTCCCCCTTCGTTGCATTCGTAAACTCCATTCCCTCCTGCGTAATGGGCGGCGTTTGTATGGCACTTTACGGATTCATCTCCATTTCGGGTATCAAGATGATTCAGGGTATCGATTTCAACGAGAATAAGAATCTCTTCGTTGCTTCCTCTATCCTTATCGCGGGCGTTGGCGGACTCAGCCTTACCTTTGGTAAGGTAACTCTTACCGCAGTTGCTTGCGCACTTATCGTTGGCATTATCGTAAACCTTGTGGTTTCCGCCAAGAAGGACGACGCAGAGTAATTTCACAAAACCAAAAGGCAGTTGCGTTGCAACTGCCTTTTTTAGTTCATATAATCCCTCGCGAGAAGCGAGCAAACGCCAACGTCGTGATACTCGCCGCGCAGGAAAAGCGAGCCGCGGCTGATGCCCTCAAATCGCATACCCACCTTTTCCATTACCCTTCGAGAGGCATCGTTGCCGACGATGTATTTCGCCTCAAGCCGATTGAGCGAAAGCTCGTAAAAGCCAAACTCGATAACGCGCTTTAGCACCTCGGGCGCAATGCCGCGTCCTCGGTATTCGGGATTGATAACGTAGCCAAGCTCGGCGGAATTGTTTGCAAAATCAAACCTTGTAAAGCCGCACGTGCCTATCATCTTTTCAAAGAAGAAGCCCTCGCGCCACACGACCGCCCAATCGAAAAACTCGCCGTTACGGTAGCACCTGCCGACAAGCTCAAGATAGTCGCGCGTATATTCCCTGCTTGGGTGCGGTTGCCACGTCAGGTACTTCGTAACGTCGGCGCGGCACGCATATTCGAACATATCGTATGAGTCGGCAGGGCGCATAGCACGAAGCGTGAGCCTTGGCGTAGTTAGAGTTGGAATTTTTGAAAATATCCTTTTGGCGTCTTTTGCTTGCATATCTGCTCCACGATCAAGCGTCTTTTTTCTTAAAGGCGTTCCACCTGCCCGAAGCGGCAAGGCAAAGTACCACGCTGACTATGGCAAGCACCGCCCAAAGCAGTACTGCCATTCCCCAGCCGCCCGCGTCGGCTACGAGCGCTACGGCGTAGGGCGAGAGCGCACCGCCAAGATAAGTAAGGGCATTGAGAACGCCGACAACGCCGCTGACACGTCCTTCTTTTTTGAATGCGCCCGGAATTCTTGTTATAAATATGTGGTTTGCACCGTGCATACAGCCCGTGATAAGCGCCATCAGCACGACGATAATGATAAACGTTACGGTGTTTACGTTTTTCAAAAGCGGAATTATTATAAGCGCGGCGGCGGCGCACACGCCAAAGAGGATAGCCGAGCTTTTACCATCCGCAGGGAGCGCGTAGCAGATGCGCTTGGCGATAAGCACGCACACTATACAGAAGATGGGCAAGATAGCCGTGGTAAGTATCGAAACGTCCGTGCCGAGTCCGCCGACCTCGGATATGAAATCGGGCATCCACGCGGTGATACCGTCGCGTAGCAAGCCGTGAATGAGAACAGCGGGAATGAAGATGAAAAGTCCCGACTTGAAGATTATACGCAAAAGCGGCTCGGGGGCACCTTCGCGCACCTCGGTGTCCTTTTTTTCACTTGGGGTAGCCTCCCCGCTTGCGCTCATCAGCCTCGGAACGAGGAATATCCAACAGCCAAGCGCGATAACACCCATAATTACGGGCAGATAGAAGGCAAGCCGCCACTCGTTGTCAAACAAGCGCAGACAAAGCGGAATGATGAGATAAGTAAGCACGGTTGCGACCTGCGAGGAGTTGGAAACGGCAACGCAGGTGTCGATATATCCCTTTTCGTCGTAATTGGCGGCAATGATCCTGCCAAGCGGCGGGCGTATGAGCGACTGAAAAAATCCGTTTACGCCCCAAACGAGTGCCATTACGTATACCGATGGATAAAGGATCGGCATAAGCAGATTGCAAAGCGATGCACCGCCAAGTCCCAAGCAAACGAGGGGAACGGGCTTTAGCTTATCACCGAGTATGCCGCTGACGAACTGCCCAAGACCGTAGGTCACCGACGTTGCGGAGATAGCGATTCCAAGCTCCGCAACAAGCTCGGGGAGCGTAAGCACAAGCTCGTCCGCGATAGCAAGGCGCACCGCGGCGTAATTTATTCTCGTCATATAACTCGTAAAATACGCAAAACAGCAGAAAAACGATAAAAGCCGTTGCTTGGCGCTCAATTTATTAGCCATAACAAACTCCTTATAAAGCAATATACATATATTAAAGCATAATTTTCGAGGTTTTTCAAGACTTTTACAAATAAAAAAGGAGCTTTTCGCTCCTTTTTTTATTATTACCACGCATCGCTGTCGTCGCTTGGGATGACCTCCTTCATTGCGGCGATAGCGCACTCTATCATATCGTCGGTCGGCTCCTTCGTGGTTATGTGCTGAAGCCATACGCCCGGGGCGGAAATTATCCTTGTAAACAGGTTGTCGTGTCTGCCCGCAAACTTGATAAGCTCGTAGCCTATGCCCATAATAATGGGGAGCGTCAGAAGTCCTATGCCCGTGCGGATAACTACGTTAAGAACGCCGTTATCAACGAATTTAGCGGGAATGAATATCGACACGAAAATGGAAACGAGCAGCATAAGAATGAGGAAGGACGTTCCGCAACGGGGGTGGAAGCGGCGCTGACGGCGCACGTTTTCAACGGTAAGCTCAAGCCCCTGCTCGTAGCAGAATATCGTCTTATGCTCCGCACCGTGATACATAAAGGTACGCTTGATGTCCTTCATAAGCGAAACAGCCGCCATATAGCCGACGAGAATGGCTATTTTTATAACGCCCGTGAATGCTCCGCGCAGAATATTGAAAACGTATCCGCTGCCGTTCAGTGAGGGCAGAAGGCGCGTAAGTCCCTCCCAAAGCGTTTCGGGAACGACCTTGAAAAGAACCAGCGCAAGTCCGAGCGCAAGGATAACGGAAACTATCATAATTCCCGTCATGAGAGCGCTGCTCTCCTCCTTCTTCGCGGGCTTTTCCGCCTTTTCGGCGTTTTCCTCGGTATGTTCTTCACTGCTTTGAGGCTCGGCAGGGCTTTCATCAGTGGCGGTCGCCTCGGCAACAACTTCTACGGGTGCGGCTTCCTCAACAATTATTCCCTTTTTAGCGAGCTTTGCGCGTTTTTTGGCTTCCTTTTTTTCTCTCTTTGCCTTTTCTTCCTCGGTTTCCTCGTTGAGAAGGTCCTCGAGTCCCGAAAGCTCGGCGGAGCGCATAAGCGCCTTATAGCCGCTTATCATCGAGTCGGCAAAGCCGAAAACGCCGCGAAAAATGGGCCACTTAAAGAAACGCGGTCTTTTGGTTATAGTGTTTTCGTTGGTTTCCACAACTATCTCGCCGTCGGTATTTCTTACGGCAAGCGAGGTCTTTTGGGGACCGCGCATCATTATACCCTCAAGCAGCGCTTGTCCGCCGATAGAGGTCTTTTTTCTTATTTCACAGGTATTTTTACTCATTTTATCACCATTGCAATATATATTTAATTTATTATAACCTACATTTATGAATATAATGTGAACATAAAGTATAATATAACTACTCTTTTTTCTTTTTATGATTGACAAGCACAAAAAAACGCTGTAAAATATAGTTAGTAAAGCTTTTACAAAAAAATGCAAAAGGAGAAACGTCATGCTTACAAAAAAGTTTTTCAGAGCCGCGTGCTTCTGTATCGCTCTCGCTCTACTCCTTACCGCGCTTTGTATTTTTTCCGTTCCCGCCGCCGCGACTGAGGATAGGATAGCCGCTGCCGCTGACTATATAGCGGAAGCCGTTGACGCTTACTCTGAAGATATAAATGTAAGCGCCTATAATCTCACGCGCGAAGAACTCGAGTCCGCCGTTCAGATGGTCATTTACGAGCATCACGAGCTTTTCTTCCTTGCGCAGACGTGGAGCTTCTACAAAAACGCCTCCACGGGATACGTTACGAGGATGCTTCCCGAATATCGCTACGACATTGACGACATTCCCGAAATGCGCGAGGAGTATGTAAATCTTTTTAACGCCTTCGTCAGCTCCTGCAACGTAACCCCCGACGACAGCGAGTACGAGCGCGCGCTTGCCGTACACGATAAGATGTGCTCCTCATTTGCCTACGATGACACCTACGTTATCGACTGCACCTACGAGCTCCTCCTCTACGGCGAGGGCGTTTGCGAGGCACTTTCGATATTGTACGAGGCAGTGCTTACGCACCTCGGCGTAGAATGTGACACGGTAATTGACGAGCCTGAACACCATTGCTGGAATGTGGTAAAGCTCGACGGCGAATGGTACCACGTTGACGTAACGTGGGCAGACCCACTCACCTACGGCGGCGGAATAAATGAACACGACTACTTTTTGCTGAGCGACGAGCGTCTTGCCGCGCTGAACTCCGCAGACGGCGGCGGTCACTCAAGCTGGGCTCCCGCAATAAGCGCGACGGGTACTAAATACTACAATGCAACGCTTGCAGAAAGCGAAATGTCGATGCTCCAATACGGAAACGAGTGGTTCAGCATTGATAAAACCAACAAAACCATAGGCGTTTACGATATATCCGATTTTTCGTACACACCCTTCTATAAAATAAACGAAAGCTGGAAGAATCTCAGCAAACCGGGCTATTCTTGGTTAGGCGCGCTTTCGGGCTTTGCGCTCTACAACAGCCGACTGTACTTCAATACCCCCACCGCAATAATGAGCATCGGCATCGAAAACGGCGACGTTCGCACGGAGCTTACGCCCGCGCTGAACGGCGGAAATATCTACGGCTTCGATATGATACTTGATAACATCATTTACTACTACGGAACGACACCAAACGCGAAACAAACGGCTGTCAGCGTTCCCATTCCCACCCACGCTATCGCGGCTTTGCCCACGCATTTTGACGGTGCAGCGCTTGATGCAAAAAGCGATATCCTCACGCTCGACACATTCTCCACGGTTGCCGCAATAAAGGCGCTTTTCCCGAATGAAACGATCACCGTAACCACCGCAAGCGGCGCGGCGCTGACAAGCGGCACCGTTACCACGGGCTGCACCGTAACGTCTACCATAGGCGAAAGCACGGCAAGCGTTACGGTTGCCGTAATCGGTGACGTAAACGGCGACGGCGCTATCGACAGCGCAGACGCGCTGGCTATCTCCGAAGGTCTTGTTGACGGATTTGAAGCGGCAGCCGCAAGCGCCGCAGACCTCAACCGCGACGGAGAGGCTACCTCCTCCGACCTTCTTTACGCGGTCGGAATACTGAAGTTCTAAGGATAAAAGAAAAAGCAGAGAATTTTCATTCTCTGCTTTTTCTTTTATTCGGCTCAAAGGGTCTTTGCGCCCGTGCCGAAATCAATGCTCATCTGTCCGCCAAGCTCTGCCTTGTGGCGGTCCACAAGGGTGTGGATCTTCTTGACGGGGTCGATAAGAACGCTTATTGACTCGTCGTGGTTGAGCGTGTCGATGATGTAGGACACGTACTTACACATATTTACGCTTACGTGCCAAGGACGGCTTGCAAGCTCGGGATCTCCGTAAACGAGGTTGGTGGTGAATATCTTGTCGATAAGTCCGTCGGCATACGCCTGATCGAACTTTTCAAAGCCGTTGGTGAAAAGTCCGAAGGTTGCAAAGTTGAATACTCTCTTTGCGCCCCTCTTCTTTATCTGGCGGGCAACGTCAAAGAGCGACTCACCCGATGCTATCATATCGTCGATGATGATGGCGTCCTTACCCGTAAGGTCGTTTCCGAGATACTCGTGAGCGACGATGGGGTTTCTGCCGTTTACCACTCTGGAATAATCACGGCGCTTGTAGAACATACCGACGTCAAGTCCGAGAATGGAGCTGATATACGTGCTTCTGCCCATTGCGCCCTCATCGGGAGAAATGATCATAAGCTGATCCTTGTCAAACGCGATATCGGGGACCTCGCGAACGAGCGCCTTGACCATCTGATAGGTGGGGCGGTAGTTATCAAAGCCCGAAAGCGGGATAGCGTTCTGAACTCTGTCGTCATGAGCGTCGAAGGTGATAAAGTTCTTAACGCCGTAGAACTCAAGCTCACGGAGCATCATAGCGCAGTCAAGCGACTCGCGCATGGATCTCTTGTGCTGTCTGCCCTCGTAGAGCATAGGCATAATGACCGAAATTCTTCTCGCCTTGCCCTCGATAGCACCGACTATTCTCTTAAGGTCTGCGTAATGCTCGTCGGGCGTCATAGGAATTTCCGCGCCGCGAAGCTTATACGTTACACCGTAATTGAAAATGTCGCAAATGATGAAGATGTCAAGTCCGCGAACGGATTGATGGAGCAGACCCTTGCCTTCTCCGCTACCGAAACGAGGACACTCGGCAGAAACCAAGAAGCTCTTGTCCGTGCCGCGACTTCTCCTTATGTAATTGTCAACCTGCTCGACGAAATGCTCGCAACCGCGCATTCCGATAATACCGAGATCGCCGTAAACCAGTTCTTTCATACTATCCCCCAAGAAAACATTTATAGACACATTATAGCATAAAAACGCAATATATGCAAACGTTTTTTCAGAATATTTTTGGAAGCTTTGCTTTTTTGTAAAAACACCTAAATAAATATGGCATTATTACCAAATTTTTATTATTTTAGTTCAACCACGGTAACGCCGCCGTCGCCCTCGCCGTACTGTCCGATGCGGTACGAGGAAATGCGTCCGTCGCCCTTGAGCATACGCCAAAGAGATGCCTTGAGCGCGCCCGTTCCCTTGCCGTGAATGAGGCGGACGGTGTGAAGCCCCGCAAGCATTACCTCGTCAAGATATTTGTCGACGGCAAGCCACGCCTCGTCGCCCGTCATACCGCGCAGGTCTATCTCGTCCGAGCAGCTACGGCTCACAACGGTCTTTCTGAACTCCGCGACGGGACGCTTCTCGCCCTGCGAATTAGTAACGGTAACGACGTCGTCCATCAGCTTGAGGTTTTTTATCTTGGTCTTTGTGCGGATACTTCCCGTCTGAACGCTTACGTTGCCCGAACGGTCGGGGTCGGCAAGGAGAACGCCCTCCTGCTTTACGTTCATAAGATAGACCGCATCGCCCTTGCGGAAGGGGCGAGAGGGGGTATATTCCTCGTCAATTCCCTCGTCCACGGGATTGAATTTATCCTCGTTTTCCTTCATATGCTCGCGTATGCGGCGGCGCGTGTCGGCAAGCTCCTCGGCAAGACGGTCGGTGTCCTTTGCCTTTTTCGCCTTTTCGAGCTGTGAAAGCACGAATTCACTTGATATCTTCGCACCCTCTATCATCGTTGCCGCCTTTTTCGTTGCCGCCTCGAGCTGACGCTCGGACTCTGCAAGATTGCGGCGCATCTTCGCCTCAGTTTCGCGCTTAAATCGTTCGCACTCGGCGCGAAGCTCCTCTGCCTCGGCGCGCTTGGCTTCCATCTCGACGCGCGCCGCCTCGAGCTTATCTATAACGTCCTCAAAGCGTCTGTCGTCGGAGCTTACTACGTCGCTCGCGCGGTCGATAATATGCTCGGGCAAGCCAAGTCGCTTGGATATCGCAAAGGCGTTTGACCTACCGGGTGTGCCTATGGTCAGCTTATACGTCGGGCGCAGGGTTTCCACGTTGAACTCGCAGGACGCGTTGGTAACGCCCTTCGTATTGAGCGCGTAGGATTTAAGCTCGGCGTAGTGCGTGGTCGCGGCGCAAAGCGCGCCCGCGCGTCTGACCTCGCTGATTATGGCGATAGCAAGCGCCGCGCCCTCGATGGGGTCGGTGCCCACGCCAAGCTCGTCGAAAAGCACGAGGGCGTCGGACGAAAGGTCGTTTACTATCGACACGATATTTACCATATGAGAGGAGAAGGTGGAGAGCGATTGCTCGATGCTCTGCTCGTCACCGAGGTCAACGAGAACTCTGCCGAAAACGCCCACGGTGGAGCTTTCGTCGGCGGGAACGTGGAGTCCCGATTGAGCCATAATGGTGAAAAGTCCAAGCGTTTTGAGCGTTACCGTCTTTCCGCCCGTGTTGGGACCCGTGATAACGAGCGTATCAAAGCCGTCACCGAGATGCACGCTTATGGGAACGACCTTTTCCTTTGGGATAAGGGGGTGACGCGCACGGCGCAGGTCGATAACTCGCTCGTCAAAGGAAATAGTGGGCTGTGCGCCGTCCATTTTTTCGGAGAGCGCGGCGCACGCGAAAACGAACGCAAGCTCGTCGATGTTATCGGCGTTATAAAGCAGGCTTTCCGATATCCTTGCAACGTCGGAAGAAAGCTCGTAGAGAATCTTTTCTATCTCGTGGGCTTCCTTTGCCTCAAGCTCGCGCAGTGCGTTGTTCGCATCTACCACCGCCATCGGCTCAACGAAGATGGTCGCGCCCGACGACGAGGTATCGTGGACAAGTCCCCTTATCTCGTTGCGGCACTCGGCTCTTACGGGGATAACGTACCTGCCGTTGCGTATAGTGACGATGTTTTCCTGCAAATATTTCGAATACGCGCCGCCCGTGTATTTCGCAAGAAGGTCCTTTATCTTTGCCGAGGTCGAGCGTATCTTGCGGCGCACGTCGCCAAGCGCGGGGCTCGCGTCGTCGGCAACGAGGTCCTCGGAGATTATCGCGCGAAGTATCTTATCCTCAAGCTTGCGGTCGGGCAAAAGACGCTCAAACACCTCGTCAAGCACCGTTTCGTAGGTGCGATTTACGCGGCTGTAATCAAGCAGACTGCGGCAGGTGCGCAGAACGTTTGCCACGTCAAGAAGCTCGCGCGGTGTAAGCGCCGCGCCCTTTGTCGCTCTGTCGCAATGCTCGCTGATGCTCTTTACCGAGCCAAAGGGCGGTGCGCCCTTGTCCGAGGCAAGACGCTTTGCGTCGGTGGTGCGGCGCTGAAGGCGCAAAACTCGCTCGGCATCGGACTCGGGCATAAGCGAAAGCGCCGCCGCCCTTGCGCCCTCGGTGCGTGCAAGATCTGCGAGCATACGTCTTATTTTATCAAATTCAAGTGTTGCTATCGTTTTTTCGGGTAGATACATCATTTTTCTGACCTGTTTTTATTTTTTTAGCGAGCTTTTCAAGCTCATGATACTGATTGAGCGAGGAAAATCCGCGCTCAAGGTGGTTTAATATATAGCTCTCGCAGGCGTCGAAAAACGCCTCTGCCGCGCCGCCGCTTATCTCAAAGGCAAGCAAGCGCTTGAGCGGTGCTTCGGCTATGTAGCGCATAGCGGCAAGCGCACCCGACGGAAGCGGCAAAAGTATGCGCCGAGTGCCGAATGCATCGGCTATCATCTCGCCGTCCGCCACCGCGCCACCGCCCTTGGCTATGCACTCGGAGCATTTAAGCGAGCCGTTCATCACGTCAAGATATACGGCGTCGGCATTCGTCGCGCCACAACTTGCGCAAGTGGAAAGCTCGGGAAGATATCCCGCCTCTGCCGCCGCGCGAAGCTCAAACGCCGCCTTTACCTTTTTCAGCTCGTAGCGTCCGCTGTTAAGTGCGAAAAACGAGTTGAGCGCAAGGCGCAGAACACTCTCGGCGGGGACGTTTTCGCCGCTCAGCTCATAGCAAACGTCCGCTATATATTGCGAAATATAAAGCGTTTCAATATCTCTTTCAAGCGAGGAAAACGCCTCGATAACCGATGCGTCGCGCACCCACATAAAATCGCCCTTGCGGTGAAGCTCGAAATTCGAATACGCAAACGCCCGCGTGGGCGCAAGAATGCGGCTTCGCACCGAGCGCGCGCCCTTGGCAATAACGCTTATTCTGCCGTGCTCGGCAGTAAGCAGAGTGAGTATCTTATCGTGGTCGCCGTGCGGAAGCTCCCGTACAACGAGGGCATCTACGCTGATATCCCGAACTGCCATATACTCACTCCCTTCGAAAATTATTCGTTAATGTCTTTTTTGTTGTAGCCGAAATTGCTGACAAGTCCTGCGCTGTCGCGCCAATTTTCCTTGACCTTTACCCAAAGGTCAAGGTATATCTTCGTTCCCGTGACCTTTTCAAGCTCCTGTCTTGAGTACGAGCCGACCTTTTTAAGTATCTCGCCACCCTTGCCTATGATGATGCGCTTGTGGGACGCACGCTCGCACATTATCTCGGCGCGGATGCGCGTAAGTCCGCCCTCCTCGGTATATTCCTCGATGACCACGGCAATTCCGTGCGGCACCTCGCGGTCAAGCGCACGAAGGAGCTTTTCGCGAATTATCTCGGACGCGTACTGGCGCATGGGCTGGTCGGTAACGGCGTCCTCGGGGAAGAACCACTCGGACTCGCGAAGGAATTTTGAAAGCTCGTCCATCACCTCGTCAACGTGATTGCCCGATCTTGCCGAGATCGGCACTACCGCGTCAAAATCGTGTATTTCGGCGTAGGCGGCAATGGTCTCGGCTATTATCTCGCGGCGGTAGGTGTCTATCTTGTTAAGCACCAGCACGCAGGGCGTGCCGCTTTTTTTAAGATACTCCACTACCTCCTTTTCGATATGTGAAACGCTCCTGCCCGCGTCAACAACGAGAAGCACCACGTCGCCCTGCTGCATTCCCGCAGTGGCGGCGTTTGCCATATAATCGCCAAGGCGGTTCTGCGGACGGTGGATGCCCGGGGTGTCAAAGAAAACGAACTGATCCTCGCCCTCGGTAAGTATGCCCCTTATGCAATTTCGGGTGGTCTGCGGCTTGTTGGAAACTATAGCCACCTTTTCACCGAGAATGCGGTTCATAAGCGTGGATTTTCCAACGTTCGGTCTGCCTACGATAGATATAAAAACTGTCCTTTTCATTTATTATTCCTTTACTTCAAGCTGCATTTTCTTCATTATATCGCGCTGACGGCGGCGCATATCCTGCTCGTCCTCCTCGCCCGTTTCGTGGTCGTAACCGAGCAGGTGGAGCGTGGAATGTACCGTGAGGAATGCTACCTCGCGCTCAAAGCTGTGTCCGTAAAGCTCGGACTGCTCCCTTGCCTTCTCAAGCGAGAGGACGATGTCGCCAAGCTGATATTTCTCGCCGTCAAAAGCGTCGGAGAGGTCGCCGTCCGCCATCGGAAACGAAAGCACGTCGGTGGGACGGTCGATGCCGCGGTACTCGCGGTTATAGCGGCGGATTCCGTTGTTTGAAACGAGAGTAACGGACACCGCAAAATCATCGTCGTAGCCCTCGTAATCAAGCGTTTCGCTGACGGCGCGGCGAATAAGCGAAAGTAGCTCCGCGCTCACCGCCTCCTTGCGCTGAGAGTTGTGGGATTCCATAAACAGTTCCATTTTTACTCCTTGGCTTTATCGGGGCGGCGGTATTTTGCCTTGCCCCTTTCGTTGTCCCTTTTCGCCGCCTCGCGCTCAAATTTATCGTATGCGAGAATTATTTTTTGCACGAGCTTATGGCGCACTACGTCGCGGTCGGTGAAATTGTGGATAGCGATGCCCTCGATGCCGTCGAGTATCTTCACCGCCGACCAAAGTCCGCTTTTCTGTCCGCGCGGCAGGTCCGTCTGCGTAAGGTCGCCCGTTACGACCGCCTTTGAGTTATTTCCAAGTCGCGTCAAGAACATCTTCATCTGCTCGAAGGTGGCGTTTTGCGCCTCGTCAAGAATGATGAACGCATCGTCGAGCGTGCGTCCGCGCATATACGCAAGCGGCGCGACCTCCACTATCTGCTTTTCGAGGTTGCGCTGATAATTTTCAGCTCCCATCATCTCAAAAAGCGCGTCGTAAAGCGGGCGCAGGTAGGGGTCTATCTTGCTTTGAAGGTCACCCGGGAGATATCCGAGCTTTTCGCCCGCCTCGATAGCGGGGCGCGTGAGGATTATTCGATTGACCTGCTTATCGCGAAGTGCCTTTACCGCCATTGCGACGGCAAGGAAGGTCTTGCCCGTTCCCGCAGGGCCCGTGCCGAGAATTATCGTATTTTTCTTTATCGCGTCGACGTACTGACGCTGACCTATGGTCTTCGGCTTTATCGGCTTGCCGCGGCTCGTAAGGCAGATGCAATTTTCGTCAAACGCCTCAAGCTCTCCCTCTCTGCCGTCCCTTACCATATTTATGACGTATATCACCGTCTGCTCGCCAAGCACGTCGCTCCTTGCCGCCATTCTCGCAAGGCAGGAGATGGCGCGCGCCGCCGCGCCTACGCCGTCCTCCGACTCGCCGCTTACGAGCAACGCGTCCTCGCCGTCAATGCCCGACGACCTGTTATATACCGTGACCTTGAATGCGTCCTCGATGAGCTTCACGTTCATATCAGCCGCGCCGAATATCTTTGCGGTAACGCTCGGCTCGCCTATCCTTACTATCCTTTGTTCCATTTCTATCCTTTCTCGTCCGCGCCCTGCATATAAAACGCAATGGGACGCGCGATATCCTCCGTGCATACGAGGGTGCATTCAAGCGTAAACGCCGCCTCGCCCTCGGTTTCCGTGATGCTTCTGTGTACTATCCTTACGCCGTCGCCCTCGGCGGAAATGAGCCTGTTCAGCTCAAAATACGCCGCCTCTCGCGCCTCTGCGACGCTGCGTACCGCCGTTGTTTCCGTGGTAACAAGGCGGCTTACGGTCGAGATGCCGACGGGAACGGTATGCTCGTCTGACGAGTACACATAACTAACCGATTTTATTTTATCACAATTATCAATACAATTTCCACTATTTTTGAAAAGTTTTTGTTCTTTTGAGAAAAAAATCAGCAAAATTTCAAGTATCTCGCGCTCCACGGGCGTGCTTACCGTGTATTCGTACGGAATACTTACGGTATAGCTCCTTTGCGTTTGCGCCCAAACGCGCCCCTCTGCCCTTACCGCGCGCCAACCGAAGCGGCGGCTCTCAAGCATTCCGCTGACGAGCAGCTCGCCCGCCCTTACCGTACTTCCGACCGGCGCTACCGACTCGCCCGCCGTAAGCTCGTAGCCTATTATCATAGCGTCCCTCTCGGCTACGAGATTGACTCCGTCACCCTCTGCCTCCTCTACCGCATCGGGCGCGCGCTCCTCGCGCACTTGAACCTGCGCCACCGTGCCGCGCACGTTTATGGCAAGCCACGCGACCTTCTCGCTGTCCTTTTCGATAAGCGCACGCACCGTGTCTGTATCTATATCCGAAATGTCCGCGCCCACGTACACGCCGTATTCCGCAAGCAGAGCGCATATCTCGCCGTCGCTCATCATCTCGTTGCCCTCTACCCTGACCTGCCACAGCACGCCGTTTCCCCACTCGAGTATCGCCACGGCGAGCGCAAGCCCCAGCCACAGCCCAAAGCGGCTTTTGTAACGCCGCCACAGGTGAGGAAGCCCGCAGAGGGAAACGATGGTGATTGCAATTCCCTGCTGCTCGCACAGAGCCGAAAGCCGTTTTGCCGCGGCGTGCGAGGCTTCAAAGCAAAGGCGGTCGTCATCTACGCACAGCCTTCTGTAGACGGTGCGCGTGGCAAGCAAAACGTTCATTATTTCAACCGTATGCTCCGCGGACGCCTCTATCCTGCACCCTCCCGCCAAAAATTCATTTATCTTCATTTTGAGCCTCGTCGGGGCAAAGGTTTATGCCGTATATCTCGCCGTCAATGCCCGTTTGCCCCTCGTAATACGCGGTCATTACAAGGCTTCTGCCCCATACTTCAATTTGCCCGCGCGAGAGGCGCAGGCGTATGCGCTCGGGCGAATATGCAAGTATCTCGCGGCAGCCGCAAAGCAAAAGATTGCTCCTGCCGCGAAGCTCAAGCGTAAGTCCGCCCGACGCGATATCGGCGGGCAGGTCGAAGCGGCGGCAAAAGCGCTCGCCGATGCTTTCTTTGTTTTTCGGTTTACCGTTCATTTTTTCTCCCTCGAAGAATATATTTTACTGTTTGATTTTATGCAAGGGGGGCGGTGGAGATTACATTTTCAAGGCGCAAGATAAGCTGGCAGGTGGGGGCTTTTTGCGTTCTCGGCGTGGGGTTTATAATAATCCTTACCTCAATGCCCGAGCTTGCTATAGAATATATGACTCGCGGACTGCGCATCTGCACCTCATCGGTAATACCGACGCTTTTTCCGTTTATGGCGGTATCGGAGCTTATGGTGCGCTCGGGGTGCGGGGCGCTTCTCGGCAAGCGGC
Organism: Clostridia bacterium; assembly: GCA_017522125.1. GTDB lineage: Bacteria > Bacillota > Clostridia > Oscillospirales > CAG-272 > CAG-390. Next base: position 34,443 of record JAFXAC010000075.1, read on the forward strand.
TCGAAGCGCCGATGCGCACGCTTTTCGGCGTGTCGGGCGCGGGAGCTGTGGCAGTACTCCTCGGCGCGGTCTGCGGCTTTCCCATAGGTGCGTCGACAGCGGCGGGACTTTATCGCCGCGGCGAGATGACCGAGGACGAGGCGACGCGGGTGCTGTGCTTCTGCAATTACCCATCCTCCGCCTTTATGATAAGCGCGGTCGGAGCGTCGCTTTGGAGCGACGCGGGCATAGGCAGAATGCTTTATATCTGCGTACTTTCGGCGGGTGCGATATGGGCGCTTTTGCACCGCCGCGGCGGAGAAAGGGTCACGCCCTACTGCCCGCGGCAAACGCGCATCGGCGCCCACGTTATCGGTGAGTCGATAACGGCGGCGGCACTCTCGCTTCTCAACGTGTGCGCCTATATCGCATTCTTTTCCTGCGTGGTAGGGTGCTTATCGCGCGTTTTTGCCGTGGGCGGTATGGGTGAAACGGCAGAGGCGCTGATATATTCGTTTTTCGAGCTTACGTCGGGGGCGGCATCCGCTTCGCTCGTGCAAAACCGAAGCCTCGGATTTATAATGACCGCCGCCGCGGGCGCGTGGTCGGGGCTTTCGGTGCATTTGCAGGTGATATCAGTCTGCGCCGCCGAGGGCTTACGGCTTCCCTTGCGCCGCTATTTTGCCGCAAAGCTTGGGCAGAGCGCCATAGCCGCCGCACTTGCCGCCGCCGTTTTGTTTTTTGCCCGAATATTCTAAAAATCTTGACAGCATACGCTTAATTTGTTATAATAAAGTTATTCTAAAGCCTACTAAAAGGAACGGTTATAAAAATGGGAATTTCTTTATCTGACCTCGGACTTCCGTATTCGGTGTGGAACGCCGCGTGCGCCGTACTCTTTCCGCTTCTTGCCGCGCTTGCGGTATTCGTCGCCTTAAGACGCGCATCGGGAGCAAAAAAGCTGATAACGTTTTTCGCGTCCTCAGCCATATACGTAGTCTGCGCCGTTTTCCTTTTCGAGTGGGCGGCAAAAATGCTCGGCATCGTAAGGCACGACCTCGTGGGCTTTATGCTCTCCGTTACGGCGGGGATGCTGTACCTTGAGCTTTGCGTGCTTATCTGCGGCGCGGGCATTATGAGAAAGCGCGGAATTACCGTGAATATTATATTCTCCACGCTTATTTTTGCCGCGTCCGCAATAACCGTATATTTCACCGAGCTCGGCGTTTGCACCGACTCCGCGGCGGTAGAGGGTACTTGTACCGCCATTCATCGCATTCCCTTCCTTTCCGCCCTGCCGCCCGCGATCGCAAGCTCGGGCATTGAGCTTATAACGCTTGCCCTTCTTGCGCTCTTTATTACCGTATACTTCCTTTGCTTCATCGCTAACAAAAAGGGCGACGAGATACGTCAGGACGATATTGAGCGCAGGCGCATCAAGGCACTTGCCGCCGCAGAGGACGAGGAAAAGAAGACCGCACGCGAGGGCGTGCAGATAGAGCGTTGCTGTGCGTACTGCGAGTACGCGCGTCCCCTTTACGGCGACGAGGGCAACATTCTTTGCGACAAAAACGGCGTAGTCGACGCAGACCACGTTTGCCGCGCGTTCATTTACGACCCTCTGAAGCGCGCTCCCGCGCGCCCTGCCGCAACGTTTGACGCGGACGATGCCGAATAAGAGGTTTTGGTGTGAGTTATATTCTCTCGTACTGTGAAAAAATTCTTCCGTTTGCGCTTATATTTTCGCTGATATACGTAGGTGTCAGGGGGCTGACCGTCAGAAAAAGCACCTCGCTTGCGCGAGAGGGTGCGCTTTTCCTCTTTCATCTGTTCCTTATCGCCATTCTTTCGCAAACGCTCACACGCGACGGAAGCATATATTCGTTGGGCTTTTCCGCGCCCGAATTGAGCCGTGATATGATAAACGTCATACCGTTTAAGGTATTCACGCGGCTGTCAAAAATGAGTGGCGAGGAGTTCAAGTATTTCCTTACCGTGAACGTTATCGGAAACGTGCTTTTGTTCGTGCCGCTCGGCTTTTTTCACCGCCTTGCCGTTAGAAGCCGTCTGTGGCAGAGCGCACTTTTCGGACTTATCCTTTCGTGCGCTATCGAGCTTATCCAGACCTGCCTTCCCTCGCGCGCGACGGATATCGACGATATCATCCTGAACTTTTTGGGCGTTGCAATAGGCGCGGCTCTCGCCTCGCTCCTTGCACGACACGAAAAGCTAAAGCTTGACAGATTTCAAAAAACACAGCCGTGAGCCTCTGCAAAATTAGCGGTAAAATTGAATTTAGCCATCACTTTTTGAAGTGGTGGCTTTTTCATACGCAGAAAAACAAAGCAAAGCCCCGCGCGAGGCGGGGCGAGAATTTACGGCTTTTTTGCAACTGCTTTCAAGCGCTCAACAATCGATTCATAACGCGCATCGGCACGCAAAGCGGCAGCTTCATCATCGTTTGTCAACCATTCAAGCATGGATTGAGAACGGTTGCCCTCCGCTTCCATGATCCAGCCGCCACTTGAGTAGCCGCGAAGAATGGGCGAGGTATGAGCGGCATCAAAATCATAGGTGTCCATATAAATTGCAAAATCGGCACCTTTTTCCAACCACTTCCACGCTTCTTCATGGTTCTGCTTTCTCAAATATGCGGTACAAAGCAAACCGCAAGCAACTTCACCAAGTTGAGCTTTGATTTGATAATCACCGTCGGGGAAAAGCAATTCGAGAAAACCTACTTCGGTTTTCCACAAATGAATTCTGTCTTCAAGTGGATAAATAAACTCTCCATTATCGTGCTTTTGATGGACTGCACATTCAATCATTTCAGCTGTGTGGTAAATCAGAAAAGATAAATAGCCTTGAAATTCTTCGAAGTCAGCATCACCCTTCCAACGGTACATCATAAAGTTTTCATACGAAAAATGAGCTCGTGGCATTTCCTTAGCCAGTTTCAGCATTTCATCTTTTTTGCCTGCATATCCGTAAGCGGTTCCAAGTATGTCGATTGCTTCATATCGAATCACGCTGTCGGTACATTCCGCAAGGATTCGATTGCAAAGGTCAAACACCTCGTCATATTCCTTGATGCCTTTCCGAGAGTACTCGCATACCAACGAATCAGCAAGGCTTTGCATGATCTTATGATCACGTGGGAATTTTTTGTTCGCCTCGCGGAGAAGCGCAGTACGCTCTGAACCCTTTCCTTGATAGCCAAACTCGTCTGCTTCGGTTAAATATTTTTTTATCTCCTCGTTATTCTTTTCAATATCAATTCCGAGAAGAACATCCGATGAAACGTCAAAAATATGACAGAGTGCTGGGAGCTGCGAGATGTCGGGAGCGGTTCGGTCACACTCCCATTGAGAAATAGCTCGCGACGTGATTCCAAGATAGTCGGCAAGCTGTTCTTGCGTTATATCTTTCTCACGGCGCAAACGTTTAATGGTAGAACCAATAGACATAGTTTTGTCCTCCAAAAATTATTCAAAAGCGCTTTTGTGATTTTATTATATCAGATTTCAGGAATTATTCCACGAAGTGTTTGTTGAGGCAAAGTATAGTTTTACTTTGATTTTCAAAGGTATTATATCATAAATAAGCAAATTCATCAATCTGCATTTTCCGCTTTTCGACGCTAACGTTTGGATCACACGTAGCACAGCGATCGCCTCGCTCCTTGCGCGACACGAAAAGCTAAAGCTTGACAGATTTCAAAAAACACAGCCGTGAGGCGTACCTGCCGCAGAGCAGGTACGCGTCGATATAAATCCGCTATCGCGGATTTTCGATATACACCTACGGCGCACAATGTGCGCCGTTGCGTTCGATATGCGCCTACGGCGCACAAGGTGCGCCGTTGCGTTCGATATGCGCCTACGGCGCACAAGGTGCGCCGCTGCGCTCGATATGCTCACTTCGTGAGCGCGGATTTATATCATATCGAGTTTGAGCGAAGCGAAAACATATCGAATTTGCCGTAAGGCAAATATATCGAGCGAAGCATATCGACAA
>JAFXAC010000076.1 GCA_017522125.1 Clostridia bacterium
CAAGACTGCCGCAATTTGCGAGGTACGAAAAAACGGCGAGGTCGGCGGAGAGATCAGAGAGCGCGAGGGTATGCGGGTTATCATGGCGAGGGGTGAGCTGTCTCTCGGGGACGTGCGGCTTGGCGGGGCAAACAAAAGCGAGGCCACAGTCAAAGGGGACGCGTACGTTACCGTTTTGCTGATGTCGCCCGAGGGGGAATTTGTCACAGCCCGTGGACGCGCGCCAATTGAAGAAGGGATCGGTCTCCCGGATATGAAGGACTGCTGCGAGATCCGTCCGGTGGCGTTTGGTAACGTGGTGATGATCGAGATTGAAACCGGAGAGGATGGCAACCTGTCCTGGCAGATGGAATACGATATAGACCTTGACTTAATGAAATGCATTGACACGCAGGTGACTACGGACGCATATATGACCGGCTGCGAGGATAAGGCAGAGGTGGAATCCTTTACTTCCTACACTCCTGCGGGGGCGGTGAACGGCAGACTCACCACATCTGCCACTGCCCGTTTGCGACCGGATATGACCTACGTTTGCTCCTGGGGGGGAGGATATGCGGACAAATGCGAGATCGCAGGCGGAAGAATGTGCATAAGCGGCAACGTGAAGATCACCATTGTTACGGCAGGCGGAGGCGAGGTTATAGCTGAGGACTTGATGATCCCGCTGAAATATGAATGCGAGGCTTTGCCGGAATCGGTGACAGGTGAGGACGGAACCCTTTGCAAGCGGGTGGCAGTAAACGTGACCGACGTAAACGTGAGGGTTGACGGAGACACAATGAACGTGACTGCAGAGCTTTCTATTGCCTGCATTGCCTTGGCGCCCGAGGAAATATCAGCCGTAGTGTCACTTTCTCCCACATCCGACGGTGGTGTGGCAAAGGAAAACGGGGAAAACATGATAAGAGTATACGTTCCCGACGAGGGTGAGACACCTTGGGACGTGGAAAAACGCTTCAGACTTGGCAAAGAAGCAAATCTCTCGGGAAAAGCGTACATAATTTAACATAGAAAAAAGCCTTGAGGTTAAATTAACTTCAAGGCTCGTTATTTAATTGGGATAATCGGGATTACTTGCCGAGAACAGCCGCGCCGATGATACCTGCGTCGTTACCAAGCTTTGCGATCTTGATCTCAGTCTTGGGTGTGCCTTCTCTGGTGTATGTTTCAGACCAAACCTTTTCAAAGAGGGGCTTGAGAAGGTAGTCGCCTTCGTTGCAAACGCCACCGCCGATGGAAAGAACGTTGGGCTGGAAGATGTTGATCGTGTTTACGATGCCGCAAGCCAGGTAGGAGATGTATTCGTCAACTACTTCTGCTGCAACAGCGTCGCCGGACTTCATAGCTGTGAAAGCTGTACGAGCGGAAACCTTACCGAGATCGCCACCGATCATATCGTCCATGGAGGTCTTTCTGCCTGCCGCGCGAGCTTCGAGGATTCTGTCTCTTGTGATGTTTACAAGACCTGTTGCGGAGGAATAAGCTTCCCAGCAGCCGCGACGACCGCAAGAGCACTGTCTGCCTCCCTTTTCGATTACGGTGTGGCCAAGCTCGCCGCCTGCGAAGTTGAATCCGGAATAAACCTGACCGTCAATAACGATACCGCCGCCGAGACCTGTTCCGAGAGTGATCATAACGGAGATAGGTGCGCCTGCAGCAACGCCGGCGATAGCTTCAGCCTTAGCCGCTGCGTTAGCATCATTTTCAATATAAACGGGCTTACCACCGAGAAGTGCGGAAAGCTTGTCAGCCAGGGGATAGTTACGGAAGGGAATGTTGTTCGCGTATTCTACGATACCTGTCTTGCTGTTTGCAGTGCCGGGAGTAGCAACGCCTGCCCATTCTACCTCGTCCATGGAAATGCCGAGATCGGCGATAAGCTTCTTTGCGAGGGTCGCCATATCTTCGATGATAGCGTCAACTCCTCTTTCGGGCTTTGTGGGAGTGCTACCTTTCTTAACGATCTCATACTGCTCGTTTACAATACCTACGGCAATATTGGTTCCGCCGAGGTCAACGCCTATGTAGTACATAATTTACCTACCTCTTTCTGAATTGAAACAAATTTGAATTGAGTAAAAATACCAAATTTCAGTTACCTATATTATATATGTTGGGAGTGTCATTTGTCAACAGAGATTTGACAGTATTTTCATTTTTTCGCGTTATTTCTTTTTCGGAGTAGCGTGGCAGAGTACGTAGGGAAGGTGGACTCGGCAGAGCAGGGAACTTTTGCGGATTTTTTTGTCAAAATGCGTTAAAATCGTGCGAAAGTGTGACAAATTCACAAATATTCACGAAAATCACAGCTTTTTGTGCATTGTGTATATGTGTAGAAAAATCACCTCTAAATTTGTGCAATATGTGCAAAAGGTGATAAAACTGCAAGTTTTTTGACAAGTTCTGCGACCTCACTTGATTACAACTGTAACGGTAAACGATATTTACCCAAGTAAAATTACAGTCACAATAAGGCGTAAAACATAGTGATAAATCAACATTATCGGCTTAAATAATGACGTTTTATTAACCGATAAAGTAAATATTATTTACCCACAAGATGTGCTCGGGGGTGTACTATGGATAGTGCCGACCGGGTGGCAAAAAATGCGTTTTTTATGGCAAAAATCGGGAGCTGAATATTAATTTTGCGGGGTGCTCAAACGGGTTATTCTGAGGGCGGTTTTGCTTGACATTTTTAGCTATTTATGATATTATAATGTCATAAAAAATGAAGGGAGTGTTTTTTTTGCGCTCTCGAGGGGCTATTTTGGCGAAAAAACCGCCGAAAAACACCCCTAACGGTACGCTTTTTTTGATGGCGGTCCGTCATCATTTTTAGCGTATTTTCCCCAGTAAATTGGGGGCAGGCTGCGGGTCAAAAAAACGGCCTTTGCAGTCAAAAAAGCAGGAGGAAGGTTCTTATGAGAAAAACCACAAGCAAGAGACTGATTTCATTTGCTCTGGCGTTTCTGATGCTTGTAACCGTCTTTCCCTCGTTAGTTTTGGCTGAGGACAAGACGACTACATCATCCGGCAAGACCACTTTGCAGGAAATCAGCGAATCTCTCAACTCAAAGCCCTACGTTGAGTATGCAAAGCTCTACGAAAACGTAGCTCGCGGCGAGGAAACTATCCGTATCAATGCAACGGACTACGTTACTGATGATACTACTGCTACCGTTGCGGTTGTCAGCGATTATCAGGGTATGCCCGGTAAAGCATTGCAGATCAAAGACGATGGACGTGTAACATGGTCCTTCGAGCTTGAAGAAGAAGGTATGTATACTATCCTCTTCGATTACTGTTCCGTTTCCGACAAAACGAACTCTATCGAGCGTACCCTCTACATCAACGGCATCGTGCCCTTCTCTGAAGCACGTTATTTGCTGATGAAGAAGACATGGGTCAACGAGTACGCTGCGAACGGTCGTTTTGAGATCGACGGCAACGGTAACGAGCTTCGTCCCACATCCACCGTTCTTCATGAATGGCACAAATATTACATGATCGACTCCAAGGGTTACTACGCTAACCCCTTCGAATTCTACTTCAAGAAGGGTGTTAACACCATTTCTCTTGAGTCTGTTCGTGAGGACGTGGTGATCAGCGGTATTACCGTTTATCCCTACAAGGACAAGATCTCTTACGATGAATACGTAAGCGGCAAGTCCGAGGCGGATACCGACAAGGTCATCCATATTAACGCCGAAACACCTACAAAGACATCTGACTACACCATTTATCCTATCTACGACCGTAAGTCTTCCGTAAGCGAACCTCAAGACGCTGCGAAGATCATGCTCAACACCATCGGTAGTGAAAAGTGGGTAACTGCAGGTCAGTGGGTTGAATACGAATTTGACATTGAGACTGCAGGTCTTTACGAAATCGTATTCCGCTTCAGACAGAACGAGCTTGCCGGTATGTATACCTCCAGAAGAATTTACGTAGACGGCGAAGTTCCTTTCGAAGAAGCAAACTACCTCAAGTTCAACTACAGCGCAGACTGGCAGGTTGAAGCTGCTAACAACGGCGCTGATACATTCCAGTTCTACTTCGAGCCCGGACATCACGTTATCAGACTTGAAGTAACACTCGGTGAAATGGGCGTGGTAGTAAGCCAGGTTGCCGACGTTCTTGACTCTATTAACTCGGACTACCTTGAAATCATCAAGCTTACAGGTGCTAACCCCGACACATACCGTGACTACGGTTTCGGTCGAGTACTTCCCGACGTAGTAAGAGACCTGGTTGTCCAGGGTCAGACTCTCCGCGAAGTAGTTAACTACATCGAAAATATGGCAAACATCAAAACTCAGAACTCTGCAACTCTCGATGAGATCCAGAGACTTCTTATCCAGATGGGTACTGATGAAAGCCAGATCGCGAAGAACATCAAATCTCTTAAGTCAAACGTTGGTACTCTCGGTGAATGGATCGGTACTGTAAGTAACCAGCCGCTGGAACTCGACTGGATCAATATTCAGCCCGCATCTGTTGAGAAGCCTGCTCCCGAAGCAAACTTCCTCCAGTCAATCATCTACGAGATCAAGCAGTTCATCGCTTCCTTCTTCACTGACTACAGCTCCCTCGGTGCTACCACTGAAGATAAGGTTTCCGATGACACCAAGACGATCGACGTTTGGGTTTCCACCGGTCGTGACCAGGCACAGATCATCCGTAACCTGATGGATAATGACTTCGGTCCCAAGACCGGCATCAACGCTTCACTGAAGCTTGTTGCAGGCGGTACACTTCTTCCGTCCGTTCTTGCAGGCGTTGGTCCTGAAGTTGCACTTCCCGGTACGGGCGTTGACCCCATCAACTACGCTATCCGTTCTGCTGTTCTTGCGGTAAACCCCGAAGCGTATGAGGATCAGGAAGGGGACGACGAAAAGACAAAGGCTTACAACGCTGAAATGCGTGATATCTTCTCTAACTTCGACGAAGTATGCGAAAGATTCACAGAAGCTGCTATTATTCCCATCACCCTCTACGGCAAGACATACGGCCTCCCCGACTCCCAGTCCTGGCCTATGATGTTCTACCGCACAGATATTCTTGCAGACCTTGGCCTTGAAGTTCCCAAGACTTGGGATGAGCTTCTTGCTATGATCCCCGTTCTCCAGTTCAATAACATGGAAATCGGTCTGTCTCAGGACTATCAGATGTATCTGTACCAGATGGGCGGCGACCTTTGGATCGATGACGGTATGAGAATAAATTTGGACTCCAACCTTGCTCTTGAATCCTTCGAGACAATGTGTAATATGTTCACTCAGTATTCTCTCCCTGCAACCTTCGACGCAGCAAACCGTTTCAGATCCGGTGAATTGCCGATCTTCATCTCTACATATACAACATATAACAACATCATCATCTTCGCGACAGAAATCGCAGGTCTGTGGGAATTCGGTCCTATCCCCGGATTTATGCAGGAAGATGGCACGATCAACAACACAGCTCTCTCCAGCACAAGCGCAATCGTTATGATGGCAGGTGCTGAAGACATCGCGTCCTCTTGGGAATACATGTGCTGGTACACAGACACCAAGTTCCAGGTTGACTTCTCAAACGAGCTTGTTGCGATCCTCGGTCCCGCAGCTAAGAATGCAACGGCGAACATGGAGGCACTTGAGGAGCTTCCTTGGACATCACGTGAATATACACAGCTGATGAAGCAGATGGAACACACAACTGCTATTCCCGCATATCCCGGAACATATATCCTGGCTCGTTATACAAACTTCGCATTCCTCGACGCGTATAACAACCACGCAGACCCCGCTCAGTCTCTTCTGAATCACATTAATGCGATCAACAAAGAGATTACAAGAAAGAGAACCGAGTTCGATCTCGAAACTCTCGAAATTGGTCAGACTCTCGCGTCCAAGCGTCTCGATCAGGCTGCAGCAGCAATCGAAGAGCTTGACGAAGCAACAAAGAGTTCCGCTGCGATAAAGGCAGTTCTCGCTGCTATCGCAAGTGAGGAAATCGAAGAGCTCAGAACCGCAGCCGCAGGCCTTGATACAAATAACAAGGATCTGAAGAAGATAGCTTCTTATCTTACAGACGCTGCAAACGCTCTCGAATCCTACCTTATTTATAAATAAACAATACAGAAATCTGACAAAGGAGAGAGTTCATGTCTAAGAATACACTTAAACAAGTCAAGACTCGTAAAGAGATGACAAAAGCTCAGTGGACATGGTTTCTTATAAGAAAGAACAAAATGGCATACATCATGGTAGCGCCGTTTATGATCCTTTTCTTCATATTTACTATTATCCCCGTTGTTTTGTCTCTGCTTTTGAGCTTTACATCATTTAATATGCTTGAGCCCCCGGAATTCGTTTTCATGAGCAACTATATTACCTTGTTCCTTGATGACGACCTCTTTATGACGGCTCTGAAAAACACACTGATCTTTGCAGCTATTACCGGCCCTGCATCTTACATTATTTCCTTCTGCGTTGCATGGTTCATTAACGAGCTGCCTCCGAAGATCCGTTCTATCGTAACCCTTATCTTCTACGCTCCCTCTATTGCAGGTAACGTTTACCTTATCTGGGGTACGATGTTCGCAGATGACGCATACGGTTACGTAAACGGTTTCCTGCTTGATCTCGGTCTTATAGATACACCTATCCTCTTCTTCCATAACGCAAAATACGTAATGCCCCTGTGTATCGTTGTTGCACTCTGGACGTCTCTCGGTACATCGTTCCTGTCCTTCATCGCAGGTCTTCAGGGTATCAACAAGAGCCTCTTCGAAGCCGGTGCTATTGACGGTATCAAGAATAGATGGCAGGAGCTTTGGTATATCACCCTTCCTTCAATGAAGCCTCAGCTTATGTTCGGTGCGATCCTCGCGATCACAGGTTCATTCGGCTTCGGTGGTATCGTATCCGCTCTTGCAGGTAATCCTCCGGTAGACTACGTTGGTTATACGCTTTCTCACCACCTTGGTGAGTATCAAGGTAACCGTTGGGAGGTTGGTTACGCTGCGGCGATCTCCTTCCTCATGTTCCTCATGCAGATCGGTGCTAACGTACTGGTAACAAAAATGATTTCTAAGTTGGGTGAGTAAGATGAAAAAATTAAGAACTAGAAAACACCAAGTCGTGCTTAACAGATCGGCAGGCGGCGACGTTGGTATTACAATCATGCTTACCTTCCTCGGAATCTTCATGTTCCTGCCGATGTACTACACAGTAATTCAGTCCCTCAAGCCTCTTAACGAGCTGTTCTACTTCCCGCCCAGATTCTACGTTGAGAATCCTACGCCGGATAACTTCACAGACCTCTTTAACTTGATGGGCGACTCTTGGGTTCCGTTCTCCCGTTACATCTTCAACACGGTGCTTATCTCCGTGGGCGGTACCTTCGGTAACCTTGTACTTTCATCAATCTGTGCTTACGCACTTGCAAAGATTGAATTCCCCGGCGGAAAACAGTGCTTCTGGCTCATTCAGAAGTCCCTTATGTTCTCCGCAACCGTTGGTGGCCTTGTAAACTTCATTACAATGTCCATGATCGGCTGGATCGATACATATCTCGCTATTATCGTTCCTGCGTGGTGTTCAACTCTCGGTCTTTACCTTATGAAGCAGTTTATGGAATCAAACGTAACAACGGAAATTCTCGAATCCTCCCGTCTGGACGGTGCTTCAGAATTCAGAACCTTCTGGTCCATTGCGATGCCCATGGTTAAGCCCGCTTGGCTGACCTTGATCATCTACTCCTTCCAGGGACTCTGGAACGCAGGTTCTTCCGAATACATTTATTCCGAACAGCTCAAGACTCTTAACTACGCTATCGGTCAGATCACCGCGGGCGGTATCAAGCGTGCGGGTGCATCTGCGGCAGCAACCGTTGTAATGATGATGGTTCCTATTATGGTATTCGTTATTACTCAGTCGAACATCATCGAAACGATGGGTTCGAGTGGTATGAAGGACTAAGGAGGTTATGTAATGAAGAGATTTATTAGCATTATCGCCTTGGTATTTGCGCTTGTTATGATATTTGCAGTTCCCGCAAGTGCATTCAAGCCCTATCAGACCTATACCTATTCAATAGACGGCTTTGCCCTCCATTCCCCCGACGCCTACACTCCCGTAATGGCGGTAGATTCCACGTATATGGGACTTGAAGTACCCTTTGACGAGCCTCGTGACATCGTTGTTGACGAAAACGATAACGTTTATCTCGTTGACTCCAAAAACGATAGGATCGTAGTTCTCGACAAGTACTTCAAATTCAAATATGATGTAGACACCTTCGTAAACGAGCAGGGAGTTGACGACTGCCTGAACAATCCTAACGGTGTGTTTGTAAAGAACGGCGTTATGTACGTTTGCGATACCGACAACGCACGTATCGTTACCTTCGACACGAACGGTAATTTCCTTCGCATCATAGCAGAGCCTGAAAGCTCTCTCTTTGACGAAGGCTCGGCGTATATGCCCGTTGCCGTTGCCGTTGACGATTACGGCAAGCTCTACGTAGTATCTATTTCCAACTACGAGGGCATCATCGTTATGGACTACGACGGCGAGTTCATCTGCTTCGTAGGCGCACAGAAGGTTTCTCTTACCGCTTGGGAAAAGATCTGGAGAATGTTCCAGACCGACGAGCAGAGAGAACTTAGCGAAGCAAACATTTCTACAACTTATAATAATATAGCCATTGACGGCGACGGCTTCATTTATATCACCACCGACGGTATAGACGAGGACGATCAGTACACTGCTCTGACGAGCAAGGATAAGTCCGGTGACTTTGCTCCCGTTAAAAAGCTCAATCCCGCGGGTGACGAGGTTATGGCAAGAAACGGCTTCTGGCCTCCCTCCGGTGAGCTTGATATATCTCTTACCACCGCAGACGGCTCGACGGCAGTCGGTGCTTCCAAAATCGTTGACGTAGCGGTAGGACCTGAGAAAACTTGGTCTATCATCGACGAGAAGAGAAGTAAGATATTCACCTACGACGAGCAGGGCAACCTCTTGTTCGCATTCGGTGATTTCGGCTCTCAGCTCGGAAACCTTGAGAACATCGAGGGACTGTGCTATATGAGCGACGGTAAGCTCCTTGTTCTTGATAAGATACTTGATAATATCACCGTTTATCAGAGAACCGAATACGGAGATATCATTATTCAGGCGCTTGCAAACCAGAACTCCCGTCAGTACGACAGAGCTATTGACGACTGGTTTGAGATCCTTAAGAGAAACTCCAACTTCGATGCGGCCTATATAGGAATCGGTGATGCGTACTACCGTAACGGTGAATACGCACTTGCACAGGAATACTACAAGGCAGCATACGATACGGACGGTTGGTCAAAGGCGTACGCTGAGATCCGTAAGGAATGGATCGGCAAGTACGTATGGACCATTCCGATTTTCGTAGTTGCAATTGTTCTTATCGTTTCCAAGCTGTTCAAGAAGGCGGCTAAGGTCAACAAGCACGCTGCTACCGCAGGCGGAAAGCGTACCTTCGTTGAGGAGCTTGTTTACGGCTTCCACCTTATCTTCCACCCCTTCGACGGCTTCTGGGATCTGAAGCACGAAAAACGCGGTTCACTCCGCGCCGCGCTGGTTTATCTGGTTGTAACGGTATTCGTATTCTTCTACCAGGCGATCGGCTCGGGTTACCTTGTAAATCCCTACGAGAACCAGTCCTCGGTATTTATCCACATTCTCGGAGTTCTTCTTCCCATAATGCTTTGGGTAATATCCAACTGGTGTCTTACCACTCTGTTTGAGGGCGAGGGCAGCCTTAAGGACATCTTTATTGCTTGCTGCTACGCTCTTCTCCCCATAGTTCTCATCTTCATCCCGACCACCATTGCGTCCAACTTCGTGCTTCTCGAGGAGCTTGATCTTATCAACGTTCTTAACTCGTTTGCATTCATTTGGGCAGGACTCTTGATCTTCTCGGGTATGATGGTAACTCACGACTACACCGTGAGCAAAAACTTCATCACCGTACTCGGTACGCTCGTTGCTATGGTATTTGTAATGTTCGTTGCTATTCTGTTTACAACCCTCGTTGCAAAGATCGTAAGCTTCATTGCAAACATCATTACCGAGATCGGATATCGCTTATAACGGCAGGAGGATAAAAAATGAATAAGATGAATAGAATTATTGCATTGATTCTGACTGTCGTAATGCTTATCGGAACTCTTATGCTTGAGGTTGGCGCGGCTACCGCCGTCGATATCATCTATGAAGAGGATGAGAACGGCAAGGCTACCGATATTATCGATTACGAGAAAACGGTTGCTCAGTATCTCACGCTTGAGTTCGAAACACCGCAGCAGAAGCTTGCTACCATGTCTATGATGGTAGAGAGAGACGGCTATCAGCTTTGGGTAGACGATTTTACGGGCGAGGTCGCCACAGTAAACGTTGCCACGGGCGAGATCCTTTTCTCAAACCCCTACGACGTAGCTACCACGGGTACTACGGCGACAAGAGCTGAGATCATGTCTCAGATCATCGTTACCTATATGGATAACGATGCCAAAAAGGAAATGAACAGCTTTGTTGATGCCGCACAGCGCGGACAGATCACCGTAAAGCACATCAAGAACGGTGTCAGAGTTGAGTACAGTATCGGTCGTGAGGATGCGAGAATGCTCGTTCCCAGACTTATCGAGAAGGAAAGATTCGAAACCAAGATACTTGATCCCTTCGCGGCGGAGATCAATGCTGTTTCCGAGGACCAGGGACTTCCTGTTCTGGAGTGGAGAGATTACCACTACGACCTTTCCCTTCGTGATAAGATAAGAAAGGAATCCAAAAACCAGCTCTGGCATAACTTCAATATGCTCAGAAACTTCTACATCTATCACGAGCAGGGCTCTTCGGGCGGTGACCAGCACGTTTCAAAGGTAATAGACTCCATGGGCGTTTACTACTTTGAGACAAACACCAACCTTACCCAGCTCACTAAGGTGGAAAACCTTATTAAGACCTACGTTCCCACATATACCTACGAGGACCTTGAGGCTGACCATACTAAAACTCAGTACGTAAGTGCCGACCTTATTCCTCCCGTATTCAAGATGGCTCTTGAGTATACACTTGACAAGTGGGGCGTAAGCGTTTGCTTGCCTGCAAACGGACTTCGCTTCAACGAGTCCCTCTACCAGCTTGAGAACATCAGCGTCCTTCCTTATATGGGCGCAGGTGCAAACTACGTAGGCGATGACAAGACTGACGTTATCACAGGCTACAACTTCTTCCCTGACGGAGCGGGAACTCTCTTCCGTCACGAGGACCTTGCAGGTAGCGTTGCTACCAGCGTTTCGGGCAAGGTCTACGGTCAGGACTACGCATACAACACCATTATCGGCTCGCATCAGGAAATTATCAGATACCCCGTATTCGGTATAGTTTCTAACGATGCCTACTACAACAGAACCTACGAGGAGCAGCTCGTTGAAAAGCCCGTTCTTGATGAAGAGGGCAACGAGAAGAAGGATGAAAACGGAAACGTTATCACCGAGCAGGTTAAGGAAATGGTAGAGGTCGGCGCTGAAAGAGTCGATCAGGACCGCGGCTTTGTTGCTATCATTGAAGAGGGTGACGCACTTGCCGAGCTTTCCACGTACCACGCAGGATCGCTCTCCAAGTACAACGCCATAAATATGCTCTTCTCTCCCAGACCTAAGGATACCTACAACCTTGCAAACGCCATCTCCGTTGGTGCTAATGCATCTTGGACCGTAGTTTCCTCCCGTAAGTACACGGGCAACTACACCATCCGTTACATTATGCTCACCGATGATGCTACTGCCAAGGAAAAGGGTATTACCGACTACTACGAAACCACGTGGATGGGTATGGCTGAGGCTTACCGCGACTACCTCTATGAGTCGGGCAACCTCGACTCCCTGACCGAAACTGAGGTCAAGGAAGATATCCCCGTATACATCCAGACATTCGGTGCTCTTGAAACTATCGAGAAGTACCTCTCCATTCCCGTCAACGTAATGACTCCTCTCACCTCCTTTGAGGATATCAAGACCATGCATACTGAGCTTGCTGCCGAGGGTGTATCAAACATCAAGTTCAAGCTTACGGGTTATGCAAACGGCGGTATGTATTCAAGCATGCCCTCCGATCTTGATTGGGAGCGTGCAGTAGGCGGCAAGGACGGATACGAGGAGCTTCTGGCTTACGCTAATACAAACGGATTTGAGCTGTTCCCCGACTTTGATTTTGCTTACGTAAGATCAATGGAGGACTCCATCTTCGATAGCATGGTATTCCGTAAGCACCTTGTTAAGTCCATTAATGACACCTATATGTCCAAGAGATATTACAGTGCAACAAGACAGACCTATATCGGCCGCTTCGAGCTTGCAGTATCTCCCGCGTATTACGCAGAATTCTACGAAGAGCTTGCTGCAAATCTTCTTGAATCCTACGCAGAGGGTATGCCTACTACTATTTCGATAGGCACTCTCGGTACGGAGCTTAACTCCGACTTTGACGAGGATGAGCCTTACAACCGTGAGGACTCCAAGTCACAGACGGTAGCTCTCTTTGAGAAGATCGACAAGGACTTCACTTCCGTAATGACCGACGGAGCGAACGTTTACACTTGGAAGTATATCGACCACATCGTAAACGTATCTCTTGACTCCAGCCGTTACATCAAATCAAGCGCATCAGTACCCTTCATCGGTGTTGTTCTCCACGGTAGCAGACAGTTTGCCGGCACACCTCTTAATATGGAAGGAAACATCGGCTACAGCTTCTTGAAGGCTATTGAAAACGGCGCAACCCTTAACTTCACTCTTTGCTATCAGAACTACGATGAGTTCAAGGAATATATTGACCTCAGCGAATACTATTCCGTACGTTATGATATTCTTAAGAGCGAGGTAGTTGAGTACTACAAGCTTCTCAACAGCCTTACCAAGGACCTTCAGCTTTCCAAGATAGTAGCTCACGAATTCCTTATCGGCGAACGTGTTCCCGATGAAGACGAGAAGCTTGCTGACGAGGAACAGGCAAAGAAGGAACAGGCAGACAAGGAAGCAGCCGAAGAGGAAGCAGCCGAAAAGGCATATCAGGCTGCTATCAACCACGGTAGAACCGTAGCTCTTGCAGAGATCAGCAAGGCGCTTGCTACCGTTACCGAGAGAACTCAAACCACGAAGAACTATTCCGAAACTCTCCGCGGACTTCTCGATCAGCTCGTAGCTCTTGAGTCTGGCACTACCGAAGCTCCCGTAGCTCCCGATGCTCCTGTAACGGATGCCACTACTCCCGCTGCTGAGGTGACCGATGAGGATGCAGCTGCCGCAAAGGAAAAGCTGCTCAAGGATATCGACGGATACCTCTCCTCGATTCAGGCGAACAACGCAATGCTTAACGATGCATTTGCAATCGCTAAGAAGGCTAACACTAACGCAGTTCTTGCTTACGAGCACTACGTTACCAAGAATGCAGAGGGCTTCTCTCAGGCGTTCAAGGATGACGTTACCGCAAGCTACAACGGCGTAACGACCGCATACGCAGACATCGCTACTCAGGTAACCGAGGCTTACGCTGCTGCATACGCAGTATTTGAGGAAGCCAAGGCAATACTTGGCGAGGTAAGCTACGTTCTCGTTGATCCCAATGCCGAGCCCGAAAAGGAAGAGGCAGGAAAGACCGAGGATGATGGCTACAAGTACACCAAGTACACCGACGATAACGATAAGATCGTTCGCGTTGAGTACGAAAACGGCGTATTCTTCATTCTTAACTTCAACTACTTTGACGTAACCGTTGAGTACAACGGTCAGAAGTACACCGTAGAAAACTCCGGTGGAATCAGAGTAAACGTGGACGGCACCACAACACCCTTTGCCGTAAATAAATAAGGAGGTGCAGAACAGTGACTAACGATTTGGAACTGAAAAACACTACGAGTGTTCCCCAGAAGAAAACTAAAAAGAAACGCGCTGCATCTCTTGATAAGCGCAAGGCGCGCGCGGGCTGGTGGTTTGTAATGCCCTTCGTGCTTGGATTCTTTATCGTATATATTCCGATCATATTTGACTCGCTGGTATACAGCTTCAGTACGGTCGAATATACCGATTTCGGTCCTGTAACGCACTTTGTAGGCTTTGAAAACTACAGCTACGCACTTTTCTCCGACCCCGATTTTGCGCAGACTCTGGTTACGGGTATGCAGGAGCTTCTCTTTGACATTCCCGCAATCATTCTGTTCTCGCTCTTTATGGCGGTTCTTCTTAACCAGAAGATGGTCGGACGCGCAGCGTTCCGTGCTATATTCTTCGTTCCCGTTATAGTTTCGACGGGCTTGTTTGAAACGATAAACTCCTCAAACCTTATGGAAGAGAGCATGGAAAGCGTTGACGGTATTGCAAGCGGCACGGGTTCAAGTGCGGCAAGCCAGATAGTATCTGCGGTGGATATAGCATTGCTGTTCCAAAGCATGAAGGTCGGAACGGGTCTTGTACTCTACGTTACCGAGATGATCAATAACATCTACGATATAGTAAACCGTTCGGGCGTACAGATGCTTATCTTCCTTGCGGGCCTGCAGTCCATCTCTCCCGCGATCTACGAGTCCTGTCAGATAGACGGTGCAACAGGCTGGGAAACCTTCTGGAAGATCACCTTCCCGATGATCAGCCCGATGATCCTTGTTAACGCCGTTTACACCGTAATCGACTCGTTTACTACCAATTCCAACACGGTTATGAGATTTATCTCCCAAACCTACAACACTCAGAAGGAGCTCAGCGCGGCTATGTCTTGGATATACTTCTCGCTGATAATTCTGATCATCGCAGTGGTAGCGGGCTTGTGCTCAGCATTCGTCTTCTACCAGCGTAGAGATTAATGAAAGGAGGACAAAATAATGAATGCACAGCAAACGGCTCCTATCATTAAGAAGGAATCCAAGAACAAGATAAAGGTCGAGTTTGAAAGAACTCCTCTCAAGGAACGTCTGAAGGCGAAATTCGTCAATGCGGCGTTTGTAGGAAGCATTATTTGGTACATTATCCGCTTCGCCCTGCTTCTTGGTATCGCTTATATCATTTTGTTCCCCTTCTATACGAAGATCGCAGGCTCATTTATGGGTCCTAACGACTTCGTAGACGTTACCGTAATGCTTATCCCGAAGGATTTCTCGCTTGATATGTACAAGTACATACTTCTTGAGAACCACTACTTCGAGGCATTCGGAAACACGCTGTTCCTCGCCGCATCTACGGCGCTTGTACAGACACTCACCTGCTCGTTTATCGCTTACGGTCTTGCAAAGTTTAAGTTCAAGGGTGCGAAGTTTGTTTTCGCTGCCGTTGTATTTACGATGGTCGTACCGCATAGCGCACTGCAGATGTCGCTGTTTATGAACTTCCGATATTTTGATATATTCGGAATCGTAAAGCTGCTCTCAGGACACGTTGTTGAGGGAATCCAGGTCTTTGACCCCAATAGCACCAACCTGTTCATAAAGAACGCCGCCACCGATGGTGCGCTGAACCTTATGAACACCAACTGGCCGCTTATGATCCTCTCATTTACGGGTCTTGCGTTCAAGAACGGTCTGTTCATCTTCCTGCTCCGCCAGTTCTTCCGCGGAGTACCTGATGAGCTTGAGGAATCTGCATACATCGACGGATCGGGCACTCTGCGCACATTCCTGCGCATCATTCTGCCTTTGTCCATACCGATGATGATCACGGTATTCCTGTTCGCCTTCTCTTGGCAGTGGACTGATGACTTCTATACGGGTCTGTTCTTCACGAACAACAAGACGGTGCTTATGTCCAACATTTACAGCACCATCCCGAAGACGCTCAGCCAGCAGTACAACGGATACGCAGGCTGGAATCTCTATTCCTCCGCTATCCGAAACACCAGCGGACTCCTTATTATGATTCCTCTGGTAATTATGTTCCTCTTCTGCCAGAAGTTCCTGGTACAAGGTATCGAACGCTCCGGTATTACCGGTTAATAAACAAGGGACTGCGCAAAAAGCGCAGTCCCTACGTTTATATAAAGTAAGGGGCTGTCTCAGTTAGATGCAGAAGTCGCGATTTTGTCGTCGTCGGCGTACGAGGGTACGCCAGAGGGCAAAATCGCGGCTAAAAAATACGTATAAAAATCGAAATCCGAAAGGATTTCTACCTAAAAGACCGCTTTCTTCATCTTTTTATGATGAAAAAAACGGTCTTTTTTCTTCACTTATTTTTGTATTTTTGTTCTGCGCTAAATGAGGCAGCCCCTTTTTATTTAAGCATACCTGCAAGCGTTGCTTCGGCAAGAGCGAGAGCCTCATCTATTTTGGAGGCATCAGAACCGCCAGCCATAGCGTTGTCGGGGCGTCCGCCGCCCTTTCCGCCCGTTACGGCGGCAACGGCACTTACAAGCTTTCCTGCGTGCGCACCCGCCTTTGTGGCATCAGCACCGCATACGGCAATAAAGTTGAGTTTTTCAGCGTTTACGGCAATCACCGCTACGGTATCGGGGTGGTTTGCCTTTATCTCGTCTGCAAGCGAGCGAGCAACCTCTATCGCCATACCGTCAAAGCGAACGGCGGCAAGCTTTAGTGTGCCTACTTGCTTCGTGTTAGCGAGAATGGAGTCGAGCTTGGTGGCCGCAAGCTTTGCGTTAAGGCTGTCTATCTCCTTGCGTGCGCTTGCAAGCTCAGCAGAAAGCGCAGCGGCTTTCGTGCCGATATCGGAGGGATTCTGGCACTTAAGCTCACGGGCAACGTCAGCGATAAGCGCGTCCTTCTCATTGAGGAGATCAAGCAGTCCCGCGCCCGTAACAGCCTCGATGCGGCGAACACCTGCGGCAACGGAGGACTCGGAAACGATCTTGAACAGACCAATCTCACCTGTGTTAGAGCAGTGCGTACCGCCGCAAAGCTCGGTAGAGAACGTTCCCATTTTAACCATACGAACTACCTTGCCGTATTTCTCGCCAAATAGCGCGATAGCACCGTTTGCCTTTGCGGTTTCAACGTCGGTTTCGACCATCTCTATCTTCAGCGCGCTGAGGATGCAGGAGTTTACAAACAGTTCAACGGCGGCAATCTCCTTCTTTGTAAGGGGCTGGAAGTGCGAGAAGTCAAAGCGGCAAACTGTATTGCTGACGTATGAGCCTGCCTGCTCAACGTGGTTGCCGAGAACCTTGCGAAGCGCCGCCTGAAGCAGATGCGCGGCAGAGTGGTTGCGTGCGATGGAGCGACGGCGAGTGTCGTTTATGTCAGCCATAACGCTCTCGCCAACACTGAACGTGCCGTTGATAACGGTGCAAAGGTGGATATAAACACCGTCGGATTTCTTCGTATCGTAGACGTTTATAAGCTTGCCCTCGGCGTAGATAGTACCTGCGTCACCTATCTGTCCGCCGCCCTCGCCGTAGAAGGGAGTGCGGTCAAGAATGATGGTGCAGTCTCCCTCGTTGACGGAGTCAACGGAGTCGTCACCAACAAGGATAGCAAGTATCTTTGCCTCGGAGCGATAATCGGTATATCCCGTAAACTCGGTCTTGTCAAGCTCGGAAAGGAGAGATTTTGACGAAGAGCTCCAGCCGCTGATATTAGCGCGAGCCTCGCGTGCGCGGTTTTTCTGACGAGTCATAAGGTTGTTGAAGGTGTCCTCGTCAATGGAAAGCTTGCTTTCCTCGGCGATCTCGCGCGTGAGGTCGATGGGGAAGCCGAAGGTGTCGTAGAGCTTAAATACATCCTCGCCCGAAATCGTGTCGGCATTGCTGTCAAGCGCACCGCGAATGAGGTTTGTGAGAATGGAAAGACCTGCATCAATAGTAGCGTCAAAGCGCTCCTCCTCAATGGAGAGTACCTTCTTTATATAATCGGCGCGCTCGGAAAGCTCGGTGTAAGCGCCACAGCTCTCAGCGATAGCAATATCGACCACGTCGGTAAGGAAGGAGTGGTCAATGCCAAGCAGCTTACCGTGGCGGCAAGCGCGGCGAATGATACGGCGAAGCACGTATCCACGGCCCTCGTTCGAGGGAACTACGCCGTCACATATCATAAACATTGCGCTTCTCGCGTGGTCGGTGATAACGCGAATGGAGATGTCGTTCTTCTTATCGTCGCCGTAGGTCTTGCCCGAGATCTCGCAGACCTTGTCGATAACGCGACGAATGGTGTCTACCTCAAACATATTGTCAACGCCCTGCATTACGCAAGCAAGACGCTCAAGTCCCATACCCGTGTCGATATTCTTCTGCGCAAGCTCGGTATAGTTGCCCTTGCCGTCGTTGTTGAACTGTGAGAAAACGTTGTTCCATATTTCCATATAGCGGTCGCACTCACAGCCGGGCTTGCAATCGGGGCTACCGCAGCCGTATTTCTCGCCGCGGTCGAAATATATCTCGGAGCAAGGTCCGCAAGGGCCTGTTCCATGCTCCCAGAAGTTGTCAGCCTTGCCAAGACGCACGATCCTCTCGTCGGGAATGCCGATCACGTCGTGCCAGATAGCGTATGCTTCCTCGTCGTTTTCATAGATAGAGGGCCACAGAAGCTCCGCGGGTATCTCCATAACCTTGGTAAGAAACTCCCAAGCCATGGGAATTGCTTCCTCCTTGAAATAATCGCCGAAGGAGAAGTTGCCGAGCATCTCAAAGAACGTACCGTGGCGCGCGGTGTGACCTACGCGCTCAAGGTCGGGCGTGCGTATGCACTTCTGGCAGGTGGTAACGCGGCTGCGGGGCGGTATCTCCTCGCCCGTGAAATACTTTTTCATCGGAGCCATGCCCGAGTTTATAAGCAGGAGGGATTTGTCGTTTATCGGAATAAGGGGGAAGGACGGCAGGCGAAGGTGTCCCTTGGACTCAAAGTAAGCAAGGTATTTTTCGCGAATGTCGTTAAGCGATGTCCATTTCATGACAGTTTGTCCTTTCAATTTCAACATAGATAATTTATTATATCACCGAGCGCGCAAAAAGTCAATATTTATATTAAAAAACGCCGTTTTTCAGTTTTTGCATAAAGCAAGGGACGGACGAATATATTCTAACGGAGGTGCGCTATGGACAACTATATTATTCCAAGCCGTGTAATGGAGGCGTTGCCGCCGCGCGTCAGAGGGGAGATAGCTATCGCCGCAAGCGCGTTTTCGCTCGTCGAGGAGCTTCGCCTTCATACCGATAGACGGGCTACGCTCACAGTAGACGGAAGGAACGTTTTCACCGCGGTGTTGCTCACCCGTGCCGAAATGGACAGTACCCTTTTTTCGCTTTGCGGCGGCTCACTTTACGCCTATAACGATACCATTTGCAAGGGCTACCTGAGCATCGGAGAGGGAATACGGGTCGGCGTGTGCGGACGGGCTGTGACAGAGGGCGACAGAGTGCGCGGTGTGTATGAGATAACGAGCATAGCCGTGCGTATCCCACATAGACACGACTCTTGCGGCAAGCGGATATGCTGCCTTCTTGATGAGCTTTCGTATAGCGCAGGCGTGCTTATATATTCGCCGCCTGGCGTTGGCAAGACCACGCTTCTTCGGGCGGTAGCACGGCGGCTTGCATCGGGAAAGAGTGCGCGGCGCGTTGCCGTGGTGGACACGCGCGGCGAGCTTGGCTGCTTTCTTGACGGCGCATCGCTTTGCGTCGACGTGTTATCGGGTTATCCCAAGTCCGCAGGGATAGAGATAGCGGCAAGAACGCTTGGGGCGCAGGTCATCATCTGCGACGAGATAGGGCGCGACGAGGTGGAGGCGGTAAGAGGAGCGCACAACTGCGGCGTGCCGCTTATTGCAAGCGCACACGCCGACAGCGCGGTACGTTTGATACGCAGGGCGGGGCTTGATAAGCTACACGAAAGCGCGGGCTTTGGAGCGTATGTCGGCATCAGAAGACGCGTCGGTGAGGAGGATTACGAATATACAGTAGATTATTGGGAGGACGTTCAAAATGCTGGCACAGCCCTTGTTGTTTAAGCTTGCGGGCGCTTTGGCGCTCCTTGGCGGCGGCGCATATGCAGCATATACCGAGTCGGCACGCGACAGAGCGAGGCTTTACCGAATGGACTGCCTTATTACGCTCGTAAAGCAAATGCGCACTAAAATAGAACGCTATCTTACTCCCGTTGGCGAGATATTGCGCCAATGTGACGCCGAGCTGCTGCGGGGCTGTCTTACGGGCGTTGAAGGCTCTCCGCGCGAAAGACCTCACGACGTCGATGAGCTTGTGTTTTCCCTTCGCGGCGGAGCGTATTTTGAGGACGGCAAGGATGCGCTGTGCGCACTTGCGGCGAGGCTCGGCAGGTCGTACAGGGAGGATAGCGTGCGCGAGTGCGAGGAATGTATTCGAGAGCTTGAGGCAGTGCGCGACACGCTTGCCTCGGAGCTTCCGAAAAAACGAAAAACGCACGCGGTAATGGGGCTTTGTGCCGCGGCGGCGGCAGTAATAGTGATAATGTGAGGTAAAAATGGACGTAACTTTGATTTTAAAGGTCATAGGAATTGGCTTTATAGTGGCGGTATCGGCGCAGATACTCGGAAAAACGGGACGGGACGAGCAGGTGACCTTCGTAATAATTGCGGGAATCGTGGCGGTGATAGCTCTGCTTGTGGGCGAGATATCCACGCTCTTTACAACGATAGGCGAGCTTTTTGGATTCTGAAATGGAGATAAATACGTTAAAGCTATGCGGCTTTGCCAT
This sequence comes from Clostridia bacterium, assembly GCA_017522125.1. GTDB lineage: Bacteria > Bacillota > Clostridia > Oscillospirales > CAG-272 > CAG-390. The sequence continues at coordinate 20,692 of JAFXAC010000076.1, forward strand.
AGTCGGCGCGGCGGGGGCAATGCTATTGCGCGAGGTACGACGCGAATTTGAGCTACCCGTGCGCCTTACGGCTACCGTCGGACTTCTCACCGTTTGCGTGCTTATGGCAGGCCCGATCGTGAAATATGCGGCGGAGCTTTTCGGTCTTTCGCCGATAGCGGGCGAGGCGGCAACGATCGTTTTACGCGCCGTCGGGATAGCAATGCTTACGCGCCTCGGCTCTGATTTTTGCCGCGATATGGGCGTGCCGTCCGTCGCGGCGGCGCTTGAAACGGCAGGGAAGATAGAAATGCTCCTTTTGTCGCTGCCTTTGCTTTCAACGGCTCTTGACACTATAAGCGGACTTTTATCACAGAGTGGATTATGAAAAGGCTTTTTGTTTTTATCCTTGCTCTCGCCGCTTTTCTTTCTTTCCTTTCGCTTGGCACAAGCGCAAGCGAAGCCATGCCGCCTGATTACGATAATTTTCTTGGGGCAATACCCGAGGACGTGGCAGAGGTTCTCCCCGACGGATTTTTTTCAAATGAAGCGGACAAGGTCACGTCTGCCGTAGGCGAGGCGGCGGGCGTGGATAGCCTCATAGATATCGTGATAAAGGCGTTTACGGGCGGAATGGGGAGCGCACTTTCGCTTTTTGCAAGCCTCGTGGTGCTGTTGGCGCTCTGTGCGCTCGTCGGAGCAAGCGGCGACTCGCTCTCGGGCTCCCTTTCCGACGGCGCATCCTTCATATCGTCACTTGCCGTAGCAACGACCGTGGTGGGACTTCAATACGGAAGATTTGAGGCGGTTGGAGCGTATTTTGCAAATCTTCGCACTATAATGACGTCCCTCGTTCCCGTTATGAGCGTGCTTTATCTTTCGGGCGGCAACGTCAGCAGTGCGGCAATCACCAACACCACCTTCGTTTTGTGTCTTGACCTCATCGGAATTCTTGTAACGGGGCTTCTTATGCCCGCCGCCATCGTCTGCCTTGCGCTTGCTATGGCGGACAGCCTGCAAATAGGAAAAGCGCCGTCACTTTCGGGCGTGTCGGATATGATAAAAAAGGTAATAACCTTCGTTTTCGGACTTGCTTCCACTCTGTTTGCCGCTTCCATGGGCATACAAAACGTTCTTGCCGCATCAAGTGACGGTGTCGGTGCGCGTACCGTAAAGTACGTGGCGGGCAATATGATACCCGTGCTCGGCTCTACCGTGGCGGATTCGCTCCGCACCGTCGCGGCAAGCACTAAGCTATTGCGCAGTACGGTTGGCGTGGCGGGGATAGTCATAATAGCCGCCTTGGTTTTACCAACGCTCGTAAGCCTTTGGCTTACCCGTCTTGCGTTTTTCGCCTCTGCCGCCGTGGGGGATATGCTTGGTTGCTCGCACGAGGTAAAGCTTCTTCGTCAGGTTGCGTCGATCTACGGCTATCTTATGGGCGCGGCGGCGATGACGGCTTTGCTTTTCGTTTTTGCCCTTACGGTGTTTGCCCTTACCTCATCGGCGGCGGGGGGAATATAGATGTCAGCAGCGGAATACGTCATAGGAATCGTTAGTGCCTCGGTTGCGGTTTCGCTTATTAAGCTTTTGTTCTCGGACGATAAGGGCGGCGTTAAAAAAACGCTCTCGTATATTTTGGCGCTGGCTATGGTCTGCGCCGTTATGCTGCCTCTCGGCGGACTTCTTTCGGATTTTTTGGATGGGATCGAAAACGGCAAATATAACGTAGACGCAAGCGAGGGCGAGCAGGGAAGTCTCTCTGAACTTATCGACGAGGCAGAAAGGGTGAGCGAGGCGGAGCTTGCCGCTGTACTTGCGCGACGCACCGAGGAGCATTTTTCGCTTCCCGAGGGGAGCGTCGAGGTGAGAGTTACG
>JAFXAC010000077.1 GCA_017522125.1 Clostridia bacterium
CGGGCAAGTGATGTCGGCTTCGCCTAATGATGTAGCCTACGGCAATGATGTTGTGCCTTCGGCACAGTGGGCAAACATCACATCATTGCGACCATCGGGAGCAACATCATTACGAACGAAGTGAGTAACATCACTTTTGCGCAAGCAAAAACATCATTCCTTTACCGCCCGAAAACAAAATGTCGTATAACACACTATACCTTGCAGAGCAAGGTCGTGTGCAAAAGGGACGAGAAAATCTCGTCCCTTTTGACATTAATAAAACTGCTTTACGGTAGGTGCCCGCAGGGTGTGTCGCGTTTTTTATAAGAATATCATAGTTCCAACGTCGAAAATTGCTTCATCGGAAAGTGAGCGCACGGCGGTGTTATGCTGCTTGCAAAAAGACGAGATGCGCTCATAGTCGGGGTGTAATGCGATATTTCCCGCAAAGAACAGGGTGTCATTGCACAGTCCGCTTGCGCCGCCGATAAAGCCGTATTGATACGGAGGAAGTGCGACGTGTCCCGCAGAAATGAGAAGAGCCTCGCCGCCGCTTGCGCCGAAGGCTTTGCATATGCCCGCATCGGCGGAAATTACAGCGCCGTCTGCAAGCACAGCGCAGGAGCATTTTGCATATCCCTGCGAAACGTCGACCACCTCAAGCTCCGCTTGCTTTGCAAGGGCGAGAGCTTCGGCGGCAGTGTGCTTTACGTTGCATATTATGCGGTGCTGTGCTATGCAAGCGCACAGCGCTACGTCACTTGGATACGTCGCGCCTATCGGCGCATCGCACAGCCTTATCTCATATCCGTACTCGCTGATGCGCGAAAGCTCGCGCTCGGCTATTGCGGCATAGCTTTTGTGAGTCAGTACGGCTTTGCCGATGGGAAGGAGTAAAAGGTCGGTGTGCGACGCTACGGGAGCAGATAGCTCGGGGTGAGGCGGTAGCAGGACAGGCTCTATTCCGAGTCGCGCAAGCTCCGCAAAGCAGGCGTGGGGCAGGCGGCAATCAGTTACACAAAGCATATATACCTCCAAAATACAGAAAAGGCTGCCGTAATGCGACAGCCTAAATCTGCTCTAATCAGGCGTTTTCTGCCTTCTTCATGGTGCGCAGACAACGCGCACAGATGCTGACGGTTTTAATGGTTCCGTTCTCGGAAACCTTGACCTTGCGGATATTGGGCTTCCAGGCTCTGTTGGTCTTACGATGGGAGTGAGAAACAGTATTGCCGAAAACAACACCCTTACCGCAAACGCTGCATTTTGCCATTCCTGACACCTCCTTAAATACTTGAGTCCATAACAACATCGGTAATTATATCACAATATTTCAAAAAAAGCAAGGGGTTTGTGAATTATTTTTTTATTTAATTTCAAAAATATCCTTATTTTTTAATAATTTCGCCTATTATCGTCGATTTTTCTACCTTCAAAAGGCGCACGGTGCGCTCCTCGCCCTTGATATCGGCGTCACTTGGGGCGTTTACCTCGATAAATGAGTCGGTATGTCCCGTTGCCTTGCCGTTTGAGAAGGTTTCGAAAAGCACGCTTCTGATAGGAGCTTTTTCAATCTCAGCGGTGAGTATTTCATGCGTTATTTGCTCTTGCAATGCCGCAAGCGAGGCGGCGCGTCGCTTTTTATCCTCCACGGATACCTGATCGGGCATCGTGGCGGCGGGTGTACCCTCGCGCGGAGAGAAGGGAAAGATGTGCGCGGTAAGGAATCTGTTTTTTAATAAAAACTCGCGCGTTTCGTTGTATTCCTTTTCACTCTCGCTGGGGAAGCCGACGATAACGTCGGTTGTGAACATCACGCTCGGCATGGCTTTTCTCAGCCGTGCCATAGCCGCGGCGGCTTCCTCGGCGGTGTAGCGGCGGTTCATCGCGGCAAGCGTTTTCGTAGAGCCGCTTTGAAGTGAGATGTGAAAATGCGGTGCTATGTGCGAAAGGCTTGATATTTTTTCGACAAAATCCTGGTCGAGCAACGTGGGGTATATAGAGCCAAGACGGATCCGCGTTTTATCGCATATCTTATCAACGCGACAAAGCAGGTCTGCAAGCGTAACGCCGTCAAGGTCGTGCCCGTACGAGGCGGTTTCAATGCCCGTAAGAACTATTTCGGGACAGCCGTCTGCAACGAACGCGCTGACCTCGCGCAGTACGTCGTCGGGGTGCTTCGAGCGCACGCTTCCGCGCGCCGCGGGAATGGCACAGTATGCGCAACGGTTTTCGCATCCGTCCTCAATTTTAATATATACGCGCGTGCGCGGAAAGCTACGAAGCGACATTTTCTCAAACGGCGCGCTCCCGATGTCGGGAACGTGAATGCTTGCCTGCTTGTGGGACTTGCTCTCGATAAGCTGTGCCGCAAGGCTTGCACATCTTAGCTTTTCGGCGTTGCCGCAAACGGCGCAAACACCGTCCATTTCCGCTATCTTCTGCGGGGCGGATTGCGCGGTGCAGCCCGTGACTATTATGGGTGCGCCGGGGTTTGCGGTGTGAAGGCGGCGTATCATTTGGCGCGATTTGCGGTCAGCCTCGGCAGTGACGGTGCAGGTGTTCACGATATACGCATCGCAGTCGTCCGAGGGGCTTGCCGCCGCGATGCCAAGCTCGGCAAGAGCCTCCGCAATAGCCTCGCTTTCGTATTGATTTACCTTACAGCCGAGAGTCAGCATCCCGACCTTTTTATTTTTGATCATAACAGCCGCCTCCCGAAAAAATACGTATATATTTTATCATTTGCAAAGTAAAAAGTAAACACCTATCGCGCAAAAAACAAAAAATGTCAAAAAAACTTTTATGGGGCAGATTATTTTTAAAATATCCTTGAAAACGCTTCGGGATTAGAGTATAATAATATGTATAAAGCATATCTTTTGAAAAACAAGGAGAGCAAAAAATGAGCATACTTCATATTGTTGACCACCCCCTGATAGTTCACAAGCTGTCGATCATGCGTAACAAAAAGACGGGCTCTAAGGATTTCCGCGAGCTTCTTAACGAGATCGCAATGCTTATGGCTTACGAGCTTACCCGCGATCTTCCTACCGAGGACATCGAAATAGAAACTCCTCTTTGCAAGATGAAGGCAAAAAAGATATCGGGCAAAAAGCTTGCCATAGTTCCCATCCTTCGCGCAGGTATCGGTATGGTAGACGGCATTCTTGCCCTTGTTCCCGTTGCCAAGGTTGGTCACATAGGACTTTACCGTGACCCCGACACCCATATGCCCGTTGAGTATTATTCGAAGTTCCCTCAGGACATAGAGGATAGAATAGTTATCCTCGTTGACCCCATGCTCGCCACGGGCGGCTCTGCTTGCGACGCGCTTGACATCCTCAAAAAGCGTGGATGCCGCAACATTCGCTTTATGGCTCTCGTTGCCGCACCCGAGGGTGTTGCAAAGGTTCAAGCGGCACATCCCGACGTTGATATTTACGTTGCCGCACTTGACGAGTGCCTTAACGACCACGCCTACATAGTTCCCGGTCTTGGCGACGCGGGCGACAGAATTTTCGGTACTAAATAAGGACTTTCAAAGGCGGACTGCTGTCCGCCTTTTATATAAATGAATGAGAATCTTAAAAATAGAAAAAAACGACGCGGGACAGCGGCTTGACAAGTTTCTGTCGAAGGCAGTAAAGGGACTGCCGCAGTCGCTGATGTACAAATTCCTGCGCACAAAAAAAATAAAGCTAAACCGCAAGCGTGCCGAGCCGAAAACTATGCTTTGTGAGGGCGACGAGGTACAGCTTTTCATCAGGGACGAGTTTTTTGACTCGCCCGAAGCGGATACGTCCGCGTATATGCGCATAGAGCCAAAGCTCGATATCGTCTATGAGGACGAAAATATACTTTTACTTAACAAGCGCCCGGGTGTCCTCGTTCACGAGGATGACGAGGGCAAGGACAATACTCTCGTTATGCACCTGCAAGCGTATCTCTACCGTAAGGGCGAGTATTCGCCCGAGGACGAGCAAAGCTTTGCTCCCGCGCTTTGTAATCGCATTGACAGAAACACGGGCGGAATAGTTATCGCCGCCAAGAACGCGGCGGCGCTTCGCGATATGAACGAGCGCATCCGCCTCGGCGAGGTAAAGAAATTCTATCTCTGCGCCGTACACGGCATTCCCGAAAAGCGCGCCGCCGTACTGCACGCCTACCTTCGCAAGGATAGCGCGACGAACACCGTTACTGTCAGCGATCGCAAGCGCGACGGCTACAAGGAGATAATCACGGGTTATCGCACGCTTGCCTCCGTTGGTAGGGGCGATGGCGCTCGCTCGCTCGTTGAAATTGAACTTTTCACGGGCAGGACGCACCAGATACGCGCCCACATGGCGCACGTCGGTCACCCGCTTTGCGGAGAGGGCAAGTACAGCGTAAACCGTGAGGACAAAAAGCTCGGATATAAGTGGCAGGCGCTTTATTCCTACCGAGTTGGCTTCGCCTTTGAGAAAAAGGGAGAGGTGCTTGATTATCTGTCGGGCAGGGAATACGCTCTGTCCTACGATGACGTTTGGTTCTGCTCGGATTTTGAGGGGGCTGGGTATGGCAAGTAAGCTTCTTCGCCCCTCGTCCGTATGGCAAAGGCTTGCATATCTCGCCGCCTCCGCGCTCGCCCTCGGGCTTTGTATGTGCTTTCCCGCGGCGGTCGGCGCGGTGATAGAGTGGATAGCGTTCATTCCTGCGGCGCTTGTGCTTTACTCTCTTGTCGAAAAGCCGCGCAGAGCGTACCTTTACGGCTTTTTCTTCTTTTATCTTATGTATTTTGTGGTGTGGCATTGGGTGCTAAGCCTTTATCCTATGAATTTCGTCGGCATGACCAACGCGGCGTCCGCCGCAGTTGTTGCGCTTGCGTGGCTTGGGCTTCCGATGCTCGCCGCGATAGCGGGCGGCTTTGTCTTTCTTGTGTTCGCAAGGCTTGGCAAATCCTGCCATAACGCACTTTTGCCGTTCCTTGCCGCTACGCTGTGGGCGGTATTTGAATGGAGTCAAACGCTGACGTGGGCGGGCGTGCCGTGGGGCAGACTTGCCCTCGGTCAGCTTGTCGGCAACTTCACCGCCACGGCTATGACGGCATCGCTTCTCGGCTCTTATTTCGTTTCTGCCCTCATCATAGCCACCGCTTCTCTCGTGGCGCAGGCGCTGTTGCTCGGTAAAATAAAATGGCGCGTGATAACCGCCGCATCTCTCGTTTTAGGAAATTTGCTTTGCGGTGTGTTGCTCGTTTCCGTTCCTATGGGCGAAGAGAGCATAAAAGTAGCGGCAGTGCAGGGAAATATCTCCTCGCGCGAGGGCTATACCGCATATACCAACTCTCAGATATGGGAAAGATACGAAAAATACACCCGACTTGCCGCCGCTGACGGCGCAAAGATCGTGCTGTGGCCCGAAAGCGTGTTTTCGGCGCGCTTTTTGTCGAGCGACAAGGCGTTGCAACGCGACCTTTCATCCCTCGCCGTGGATTGTGGCATTACTCTTTCCATCGGTTGCTTTTCTTACGGCGATGATGGCGAGATACTTAACTGCATTGCGACCTTTTATCCCGACGGCTCCTCGCAGGACGAGCTTTACAGCAAGCGCCGCCTCGTTCCGTTTGGCGAATATATGCCGTGGAGGACGTTTTTGAGCTTCGTCTTTCCGCCGCTTGCGGAGATCGCGTCGCTTGAGGAGGATATAATAGCAGGCGATAGCACCGCTATTGCCGACGGCGGCGGAGTTGCCCTTGGCGGCATCATATGCTTCGATTCCATCTACGAGCCGCTTGCACGCGACAGCGTGCGCGACGGAGCAGAGCTTTTGCTTCTTTCCACCAACGACTCGTGGTTTGGCACGTCACGCGCCCTTTATATGCACGTTGCGCAGGCGCGGCTTCGCGCTATTGAAAACTCCCGCGGCGTGCTTCGCTCGGCAAGCACGGGTATTTCGTGCGTTATCTCGCCCACGGGCGCTATAAATGCGAGCCTCGGCGCAGGTGAGGAGGGATACGCGATCTCGGAGGTAATGCTTTCGAAGCGAAATACGCCCTACACGCTGACGGGCAATATCTTCGTCTACATCTCACTTGCTTTCGTTTTATCTATCGGAGCGTTTTCGGTATATAAGTCCGTAAGTCGGAGCCGACGTGTTCGGGACGCAAAATTTCACTTGTGTTCTTGACTTTTTTCTCTAAAGAGGTTATAATTTATAAGTATCAAGGTAAAGAATATCGCTGATTTTTAGAGGAACATTGATGAACGATATAAAAAACGCAGTTGCCAAAAACATTTCCGAGCTGCGTCAGTCGCACGGAATGACGCAGATAGAGCTTGCGGAAAAGCTCAATTATTCCGACAAGGCTATCTCCAAGTGGGAGCGAGCCGAGTCAATACCCGACGTTACGGTGCTTGTAACGATAGCCGAGCTTTTCGGCGTCACACTCGATTACCTCGTGCGAGATGACCATCCGAAGGAGGAGCATCAGGCGGCTACAAGCGCGCCGAGTCCTAAATATAACCGCCACCTTATCGCCGCGATGTCGGTGATGCTCGTGTGGTTTATCTCACTCTTGGTATTCGTTTTACTCGCGCTCTTTGCCACGTCGATAAAGGGCGAGTGGCTTGCTTTCCTTTACGGTGTTCCTGTGTCGGCAATAGTCCTTCTCGTTTTTAACAGTATCTGGTTTGATACGCGAAAAAACTATCTGATAATTTCCGTCCTTATGTGGTCAATTCTTTTGGCGCTCCACGTGACGGTGCTTGTGGCGGGATATAACCTGTGGCTACTTTACCTTCTCGGTATCCCAGGTCAGCTCGTTATATTTATGTGGTCAAGGCTTAAAAAAGCTCCGAAAAAGAAATAAAATCGGCTTACATGGAGTGTACTTTAAAGGACAGTTTTCAAAATTTTATAAAACACGTTACAGACCGACAGGAAAAGGGCAGAGAAATTTCACGTTCTCTGTCTCTTTTTCTTGGCATACACTTCTTCTGCACCCACATATAGTATTTTATTATGTCGATATGCCTCGCTCTCGCTCGGCTCGATATATTCTCGCTTCGCTCGAATTCGATATGTTTTTGCTTCGCTCAAACTCGATATGATATAAATCCGCGCTCACGGAGTGAGCATATCGAGCGCGTTAGCGCATATCGCGCGCCGTAGGCGCATATCGAAAATCCGCGTTAGCGGATTTATATCGATGCGTAGTGTCCTTAAGGACACTACGCTAAGGACTAACCCTTTTTATGCCAAAATCTGCTTTGAATAACCTACGCGCGATATAGCCGATAATTGTAATGTAAAAATTGTCGGGAGAATCGCATGTACTATAACAAAGTCGAAATTTGCGGAGTGAATACCACGAAGCTGAAAACCTTGACGGACGAGGAAAAGCACGAGCTTTTGGTAAAGACCAAGGCGGGGGACGAGGGCGCACGCGCCGAGCTTATATACGGCAATCTAAGGCTTGTGCTTAGCATCATTCAACGCTTTTCGGGGCGGCACGAGCCGATGGACGACCTGTTTCAGGTCGGTTGTATCGGGCTTGTTAAGGCGGTGGACAATTTCAACCTTGACCTTAACGTAAAATTTTCCACCTACGCCGTTCCGATGATAATAGGCGAGATACGCCGTTATCTGCGCGACAATAACGCAATACGAATAAGCCGTTCGGTCAGGGATCTCGCCTACCGTGCGCTCGGCGCGCGCGAGGAGCTGATGAGCGATAATCAAAACGAGCCAACGCCCGCACAGATAGCCGAGAAGATAGGGGAGAGCCGCGAGGCGGTCGTGAGGGCGATGGAGGCGATAGTTGAGCCAATGTCACTTTATGAGCCGATATACAGCGAAAACGGAGATTCACTTTACGTTATAGACCAGCTTGCCGACACCAATTCGTCTGACGAGATGTGGCTTGAAAATATTGCGCTTGCCGAGGCTATGGAGCATCTCGGCGAGAGGGAGCGCAGGATAATAAGCTTGCGCTTTTTTATGAACAAAACGCAAATGGAGATAGCCGAGGAAATAGGCATCTCGCAAGCGCAGGTGTCGCGCCTTGAAAAGGGCGCACTTGAGAGAATGCGCAAGGAGATAAATTGAAAAAAGCCTCGAAACGAGGCTTTTTTCTGTTATAATGGAATAAAAAATCCTTTATATTAATATATTATTATTAAACTTTACTAAAATAATAAAATATTAAATTTTGCAATTGAAATTGACCTCGAAATGTTGTATAATATAAAATAGGAAAATTTGATTCCGATTTTTCTGTTGAGGGAGGATAAAAAATGAGCAATAAAAATGAAATGGCGGAATATCTGTTTCACCAAGGAACTAACTTTGAGTCATACAATTATTTTGGTGTTCATCGTGAAGATGGCTTGCTCACCTTCCGCGTTTGGGCTCCAAACGCCACGGCGGTTGCCGTAATAGGCGACTTCAACGGCTGGCAGGGCTGTCACGGCTGCTATATGCGCCGCTTGAACGACGGAGGTATTTGGGAGATATCACTTCCCGATATGCCCGACGGAACTCGCTATAAGTATCTTATTCACACAAGGGACGGCAGACAGCTTCAGAAGGCTGACCCCTACGCCTTTGCCGCTGAGCTTCCCCCTGCAACCGCATCTCTCGTTTACACCGCCCCCACCGATTATCCGTGGCGTGACGCGGGCTGGATGAGCTTCCGCCCGAATGCGAGGGATTATAACCGCCCGTTAAACGTTTACGAGCTTCATCTCGGCTCTTGGAAGCGTCACGAGGACGGAACTTATCTTAGCTATCTTGAGCTTGCGCACGAGCTTCCTCAGTACGTCAAGCAGATGGGATATACTCACATAGAGCTCTTGCCCGTTATGGAGCATCCCTTTGACGGCTCTTGGGGCTATCAGGTCACGGGATATTACGCGCCCACCTCGCGCTTTGGCTCTCCACGCGATTTCTGCGCTCTCGTTGACGCTATGCACGAGGCGGGAATAGGCGTTATTCTCGACTGGGTTCCCGCGCACTTCCCCAAGGATGCACACGGTCTTTACGAGTTTGACGGACAGCCGCTTTACGAGTATCAGGGCTGGGACAGAATGGAGCATAAGGGCTGGGGCACGCGCCGCTTTGACGTGGGCAGAACGGAGGTTCAGTCCTTCCTCGTTTCCAACGCCTGCTTCTGGGCGGAGGTCTACCACGCGGACGGAATCCGCGTTGACGCGGTAGCGTCCATGCTCTATCTCGATTACGATAAAGCACCCGGCGAATGGGTACCCAATATCTACGGCGATAACCGTTGCCTTGAGGCTATGGCGTTCTTCAAGAAGCTCAACGGTCATATGGCAGGTCGCCACCCCGCCGTTATGATGATAGCGGAGGAATCGAGCGCGTGGGCAGGTCTTACCTCGTTTGATGGTGACGGACTCGGCTTCACCTATAAATGGAATATGGGTTGGATGAACGACAGCCTTTCCTATCTCAAGACAGACCCGATATACAGAAAATATCATCACGATAAAATGACCTTCTCGCTGATGTACGCCTTCGGCGAAAAGTATGTGCTCCCCATCTCACACGACGAGGTCGTTCACGGTAAAAAGTCGCTTCTCGACCGCGCACCCGGCGATTACTACAACAAATTCGCAGGCACGCGCGCCTTTATGACTTATATGATGACTCACCCGGGCAAAAAGCTGCTCTTTATGGGCTGCGAGTACGGCCCGTTCCGCGAGTGGGACTATAACAGCAGTCTTGAGTGGTTTATGCTTGATTACGACAAGCACGCAAGACTTCAGCGCTTCAACGCCGACCTTAACCACCTGTATCTTGCAAACTCTGCCCTTTGGGCGCGTGATACGGATTGGAGTGGATTTGATTGGGTTGAGGTCGATAACGCAGATGCAAGCGTTATCGCTTACCGCAGAATGTCCGACGACGGCGAGCTTCTCATCGTTGTCAACTACACGCCTGTCTATTACCCCGAATACCGACTCGGCGTACCCTTTGCGGGACGCTGGAGCGAGCTTCTCTCAAGCGACGATCTTGCGTACGGCGGCGGCGGTGTAACGCACCCCGACGGAATCGTAAGCGAGCCGATACCCGCAGGCAAGTGGGATAATTCCGTATCCATTCGCCTTGCACCTCACGGCGCGCTGATCTTCAAGCTCGAAGCCAAGGAGGCTGACGCTGAGCCCGCTCCCAAGGCAAAGAAAGCCGCTTCGTGCAGAAAAAAGAATAATAAATAAGTAATATATCGCAAGAAAGGAACGGATCAAAGCTATGTATAAGAAAAAAGAATGTGTCGCAATGCTTCTCGCAGGTGGACAGGGAAGCCGACTCTACGCACTTACCTCAAAGCTTGCCAAGCCCGCCGTTTTGTTCGGCGGCAAATATCGCATCATCGATTTCCCCCTTTCAAACTGTGTTAACTCAGGCATTGACACCGTAGGCGTCCTCACTCAGTATCAGCCATTGCTCCTGAATGATTATATAGGCAACGGACTTCCCTGGGACCTCGACCGCAACTACGGCGGTGTAAAGATTTTGCCCCCGTATCAGGGCAAGGATCGCGCCGATTGGTATCGCGGAACTGCCAATGCAATTTATCAGAATATTCAGTTCATCAAGCAGTACGATCCCGAATACGTTTTGATCCTTTCGGGCGACCATATCTACAAGATGGACTACGCCGCAATGCTTGCCGCACACAAGCGCAACAATGCGGATTGCACCATCGCCGTTATCGACGTTCCGATCGAGGAGGCGAGCCGCTTCGGTATTATGAGCGTGAACGATGACGGAAGCGTGTGGAAGTTCTCCGAAAAGCCCAAGAACCCCGATAGCACGAAGGCTTCGATGGGCATTTACATCTTCAATACCAAAAAGCTCCTTTCCTATCTTGAGGAGGACGAGAAGAACCCCAACTCCGAAAACGATTTCGGTAAAAACATCATTCCCGCAATGCTTGGCGCAGGCGAGAGAATGTTCGCGTACCCCTTCTCAGGCTATTGGAAGGACGTCGGAACCATCAAATCCCTTTGGGAAGCAAATATGGATATGCTTGGCGCAGACCCCGCACTTGTTCTCAACGACGACAAGTGGCGCATCTACGCACGCCACTACGCACAGGCTCCGCAGTTTATAAGCAAGGACGCGGAAATATCCAACTGCTCCATTACCGAGGGCTGTGAGATATACGGAAAGGTCAAAAATTCCGTTCTCGGCGTTGGTGTGCGCGTTTTAGAGGGTGCAGAGGTCGTGGACTCCGTTATTATGAGCGGTGCTACGATAGACAAAAATGCCGTTGTTAAGTATTCCATCGTCGATTCCTTTGCCTACGTCGGAGAGGGCGCAACTCTCGGCGCAGACCGTGCAGAGGGCGTAGAGGTAGCTGTCGTTGGCGCAGGCGTAAACGTTGCGGCAGGGGAGAACGTTCCCCAGGGCGCAATGCTTTACGGCGAGTGGTAAGGGCAGAAATTAAAAAGGAGGATATTAAAATGACCGCAGCAGGACTTATATTTTCCAATATTCACGACGAATGTCTGCCTGAGCTTACCCGCCATCGCACTATGGCGAGCGTTCCCTTCGGCGGCAGATACCGTCTTATAGATTTTCCGCTTTCCAATATGGTAAACTCCAACATCACAAAGGTTGGCGTTATAACCCACTACAATTATCAGTCGCTCCTTGACCACATCGGAACTGGTAAGGACTGGGATCTTGCCCGCCGTTCGGGCGGTATCAAGCTCCTCCCCCCCTTCATCTCCGCCTTTGATTCCAAGGGAACACCCTCGCTTTATCATACGCGCCTTGAGGCTATGCTGGGCGTTATGAATTTCATCTCTCGCTGTGATGAGGACGTTATCGTGCTTTCCGATTGCGACGCTATCTGCAACATCGACCTGCGCGACGTTATCAAGTACCACGAGAGAAGCGGCGCGGACATCACCATCGTAACCAAGCGCGTCAGAAGCGCAAGCGCCATTGCCGCAAGACAGTGGATAGTAAATGCCGACGATAACGGCAACATCTACGAGGTGGCAGAGTACACAAAGGGACTTTGCGACGAGGCAGAGGTTTCCACCAATATTATGGTGATCACCCGTAGCTACCTGCAAGCTATATTGCTTGACGCTTCGGCGCACGGATACACGCACTTCTTTAACGAGGTCATTCTCAAAAACATCGGTAGAGCCAACTACCGCGCATACCGTTACCACGGATATTATGCAAACATCAGCTCTATTTCGGGCTATTTCGATTGCTCGATGAGCCTTCTTGATGCGAATGTGCGTAACGCGCTCTTCAGACAGGAGAACCGCGCCGTATACACGAAGGTCCGCAACTCCGCCCCCACGACCTATTGCGATGGCGCGAAGGTAACAAATTCCGTTGTAGCCGACGGATGCGTTATTGAGGGTGAGGTAGAGAACTGCATAATCTTCCGCGGAGTCAAGGTCGGCAGAGGCACGAAGATCAAAAACTCCATTCTGCTTCAGGACACCTACGTTGGTCAGAACGTAAGCCTTAACTGCGTTATCACTGATAAAAATGCCATTATCCGCGACTCGCGCGTTCTTTCGGGACACGAGAGCATGCCCTTCTTCATCGGCAAGGGAATAATGGTATAAAAAATAAAGAGGTAAAACAATGAAAAAAAGTGTACTTTTCGTAGGAGCTGAGGCAATGCCTTTTGCCGCCACGGGCGGTCTTGGCGACGTTCTCGGCTCTCTCCCCACGGCGCTTGCCGCTGAGGGAACGGACGTGCGCGTGGTTATGCCGCTCTACTCGGCTGTTGGCGCAAAATGGCGCGAGCAGATGAAGACCGAGGCGGTCTTTACCGTAGAGCTTGCCTGGCGCCGTCAGTACTGTGGAATACTTAGCCTTAAAAAGGACGGAGTAACCTATTATTTCGTTGACAATGAATATTATTTTGACCGCGCGGGCGGACTTTACGGTCATTACGATGACGGTGAACGCTTTGCCTTCTTCTGCACAGCCGTGCTTGAAATGCTTCCGAGGATAAATTTCTTCCCGAAGGTGCTTCACGCAAACGATTGGCAGTCTGCGCTTTCACTTATATATCTTTGTCGCAAATATATGGGGCGTCCGCAGTACGCCGCTATCCGCCGCGTATTTACCATTCATAATATCGAATATCAGGGCAAATACGATTTCTACATTCTCGGTGACGTTTTCGGACTGGGTGCCGCTGACCGCGAGTGCGTAGAATACGACGGATGCATAAATCTTATGAAGGGAGCTATCGAGTCTGCCGAGATAGTAACTACCGTCAGCCCGAGATACGCCGAGGAGATAATGTCCCCGCAGTATTCTCACGGACTTTGGAGGATACTCCAGAGAAATTCGTCAAAGGTGCGCGGTATACTCAACGGCATCGACTACGCGTATTACGATCCCAAAACGGACCCTGTTCTTCCTAAGAATTACAGCGCAAACGCTCCCGCGCAGAAGGCGGCTTGCCGCACGAAGCTGCGCCGCGATCTCGGACTTCCCGACGTCGACGTTCCGCTGATAGCCGTTATTTCGCGCCTTGCCTCGCACAAGGGACTTGACCTTGTTGCCGAATGCTTGCGCGGAGTTCTTTGGAACACGGGCGCGCAGTTCGTGGTCCTCGGATGCGGCGAGAGCAAGTATGAGGACTTTTTCCGCGCACTTGAGGGAGAATTCCCAAATCAGGTACGCGCCCTCATCACCTACGACAGAGATCTGTCCCGCAAGATATACGCCGCGGCTGACGTCTTTATGATGCCGTCGAAGAGCGAGCCCTGCGGACTCTCGCAGATGATAGCCTCAAGATACGGCGCGATCCCCGTAGTAAGAGAAACGGGCGGACTTGCCGACTCTATCCACGGCTATTGGGAGAAAGAGGACGGAACTCTTATGGGAAATGGATTTACCTTTGCCAACTACAGCGCCGCCGAGCTTTACGAGCGCACCTGCGCCGCAGTGGAGCTGCTTAAGGACAAGAAAAAGGCAAGGAAATTTATAAAGAAGATAATGTCCACCGACTTTTCGTGGGCGGCATCTGCAAAGCAGTACGTCAGTATGTATGACAGCCTTAACTAATCAAAGACAAACATTGGAGGAAGTTGATTTGAATTACAAACCTAACGCAACTGAAGTAAAATTTAATATTGAACAAAAGCTTTCGCGCCAGTTCGGCGCAACCGCCCGCGACGCTTCACGCGAGCAGATGTATAAGGCTGTTGTTCACACCGTAAAGGACATCCTTACCGAGAAGCGCTCCGAGTTCAAGGATACCATCAATCACAAGGGCGAAAAGCGCATTTACTATATGTGCATGGAGTTCCTTATGGGACGCTCGCTCAAGACCAGCCTTCACAACCTCGGACTTGCCGAGTCCTATAAGAAGGCTCTGAAGAACCTCGGCTACGATCTTAACGATCTCTACGAGTGTGAGCCCGATGCAGGACTTGGAAACGGCGGTCTTGGCAGACTTGCCGCCTGCTTTATGGACTCTCTCTACTCGCTCGATTACCCCGCTTGCGGATTCTCGCTTTGCTACGAGTACGGTCTTTTCAAGCAGAAGATAGTTGACGGTATTCAGGTAGAGATGCCTGATATCTGGCTTCCCGGTGGCGAGGTATGGCTCGTTCCCCGTACTGACCGTATCTTCACCGTCAAGATGGGCGGTAAGGTAATTGAGAAGTGGCAGAACGGCAGACTTGAGATAGGCTACGAGGACACCGAGGACTTCGAGGCAGTGCCCTACGATATGATGGTTTCGGGCGGCGACAGCGACGGCGTAAACAGACTCCGTCTTTGGAAGGCACGCGATATCCGTTCCTTTAATATGGGACTCTTCACGCAGGGACAGTACACCCGTGCGCTTGAGGAAAGCAACAGTGCCGAGATAATCTCGAAGGTGCTTTATCCCTCGGACAACCATATGGAAGGTAAGCTGCTCCGTCTTACTCAGCAGTACTTCCTTGTTTCCGCGTCCGTTCAGAGCATTATCCGCGACCATATGGCGGTTTACGGAACTCTTGATAATCTTCACGAGAAGGTTGCAATCCACATCAACGATACGCACCCTGCGCTCTGCATTCCCGAGCTTATGCGTATCCTCGTAGACGAATATAACTACTCTTGGGAGCATGCTTGGTACATCACCACCAACACCGTTTCCTACACCAACCACACCGTAATGCCCGAGGCACTTGAGAAGTGGAGCGAGGACCTCTTCCGCTTCCGTCTGCCCAGAATCCACACCATCGTACGCGAGATCAACGAGCGCTTCTGCAAGGAGGCTTGGGATCGTTTCCCCGGCAACTGGAGCAGAGTTTCCGCTATGAGCATCATCAGCTACGGTCAGGTCCATATGGCAAATCTTGCCGTTATCGGCTCTCACACCGTAAACGGAGTTTCCAAGCTCCACTCCCAGATACTCGTGGATTCCGTATTCAAGGATTTCTACCGTATGTGGCCCGAAAGATTTACCAACGTAACCAACGGTATTGCTCACCGCCGTTGGCTGTGCTACTCCAACCCGGGTCTTGCAGGTCTGCTTGACGAAACTATCGGAACGGGATATCGCAAGAACCCCGAGGAGCTTGAAAAGTTCCTTGCATTCGCTGACGATAAGGCTGTTCTTGACAAGCTTCGCGCTATCAAGCACGATAACAAGGAGGCGTTCTCCGAGTTCATCTACAAGCGCACGGGTACACCCATTGATACTCATTCTATATACGACGTACAGATCAAGCGTTTGCACGAGTACAAGCGTCAGCTTCTTAACGTTCTCAACATTATCGGAATGTATCTTGATCTTCTGGATAATCCCGATATGGATTTCTATCCCAGAACGTTCATCTTCGGCGCAAAGGCAGCTCCCGGATATCAGCTCGCAAAGAGGATCATTCAGCTTATTTGCATGCTCTCCCGTGAGCTTGATGCTAACCCCAAGATCCGCGAAAAGCTCCGCGTTATCTTCGTTGAGGATTACAACGTAAGTGCGGCAGAGTGCCTTATCCCCGCAGCCGAGATCAGCCAGCAGATCTCTATGGCAGGTAAGGAAGCAAGCGGTACGGGCTGTATGAAGCTTATGATAAACGGTGCGCTCACCATCGGTACTCTTGACGGCGCAAACGTTGAGATGCACGCCGCAGTTGGCGACGATAACATCTATATCTTCGGTCTTAACGCCGCAGAGGTCGAGGAGCTTTGGCTCTCGGGCTACACTCCCGCCATCTACTACTCGCGTAACGAAAAGCTCCGCCGCATAATCGACAGACTTAACGTAGGCTTTGCAGGCGAGTCCTTTGCGGACATCGCAACCTATCTTATCTCTCCCACCTACGGCGTTGCCGATCCCTACCTCTGCATAGCTGATTTTGATTCTTATAACAGAATTCACGGCGCAATGTACAGAGATTACCTCGATCGCGACAGATGGACTCGCATGTCCCTTGTAAACATCGCAAAGTGCGGCTACTTCGCCGCCGACAGAGCAGTTGCAGAGTATGCCGACAGAATTTGGCATCTCAACCGCGTTCCCGTTCCGAAGGCTGCTCCCGCGAAGACTGCAAAGGCAAAAACCAAAAAATAATTTAC
This sequence comes from Clostridia bacterium, assembly GCA_017522125.1. Taxonomy (GTDB): domain Bacteria; phylum Bacillota; class Clostridia; order Oscillospirales; family CAG-272; genus CAG-390. The sequence continues at coordinate 16,552 of JAFXAC010000077.1, forward strand.
CGAAAGAGAAATAGACTTAATGCTACCCGTATATTCAACTGAGATCGCCAAAAACGGCGTAATAATAAAAAAACAGTATGATGGGAAAGCCGCCGACACCCTCGGCGCTTTCCCCTGCGGAGCAAAGGTCGTATTCACAGCACAAGTGCCGAGAACGCTCGGCACCTGTGCTGTTGTTATGCGTATTGCCCGCGATAACGGCGCTTACGGCGAGGAACGCGTCGATCCCTCCTACCGTGACCTTCCCTTTGAATTCACCTCCACTAATTGGATTTACGATATATATACGCTTACAATAAACACAGCCGACCTTTGCGGCGGCGACGAATCGGGACTTTTTTACTACGAGTACCTTTTCCTCCGCGGCGCGGACACGCTGTTTTCAGATACATACGATAACCTTAATTTCAATCTTTCCTCAAAGGAAGGACGCTTTTTCCGACTCCTCGTTTATGAAAAGGGCTTTAAAACTCCCTCGTGGCTTGGCGGCGGCGTAATGTATCAGATATTCCCCGACCGCTTCTGCCGCGGAAAAGGAAGAACGAAGTACGCCCCTGATGCCGAGCGCGTCAAAAAGTGGAACGGCGTTGAGGTTCAGCACGCACACTTCAGAGGCGAGGCGGTAAAGAACAATCAGTTCTTCGGCGGAAATCTCTGGGGAATCATCGAAAAGCTGCCGTACCTTGCGTCCCTCGGCGTAAGCGTGATATATCTTAATCCCATATTTGCGGCAAAGAGTAACCATAAATACGATACCGCCGATTATATGAAGGTAGACGATGGCTTTGGCGGCGAGGCGGCTTTTAAAAAGCTTGTTGATGCGGCTCACGCCGCAGGCATCAAGGTAGTGCTTGACGGCGTTTTCAACCACACGGGCGACGAAAGCACTTACTTTGATGCGGCAAGGGCTAATGACGAAAAGTACCGCGATTGGTATTATTTCCACGAGGACGGCGGCTACGAGTCCTGGTGGGGCATCAGCATTTTGCCCAAGCTCAGGCTTTCAAATCCCGATTGCCGCGATTATTTCACGGGCGAGGGAGGAGTAATTGAAAAATACCTGCTTGCGGGTGCTGACGGCTGGCGACTTGACGTGGCGGACGAGCTTCCCGATGAATTTCTCTTTGAGCTGCGCGAGCGCGCACGCGCCGTAAATAAGGACGCGGTCGTTATCGGCGAGGTCTGGGAAAACGCCGCCGAAAAGGTCGCGTATAGCAAGCGTCGCTCGTATTTCAGGGGCAAGCAGCTTGACAGCGTAATGAACTACCCCTTGCGCGTGGCTCTTATCGACTACGCAACGAATCGCAACAGCGCACATCTTGCGAACACCCTTACGGAGCTTTACGCTTCATACCCCCCGCAGGTCTCAAACGTTCTTATGAACATCATTGGTACGCACGACACGGAGCGCATTCTCTCCTTGCTTGGCGACCGCGAGGCTGTCGAGATAGCAAGACACGAGCAGGATAACGATAAGCTTGCCGCAATGCGCCTGTCCGACGAGGGCAGAGCGTGGGGCAAAAAGCTGCTTACCGTTGCCTCGGTCATTCAATACACCGTGTTCGGCTTCCCGTGTGTCTACTACGGCGACGAGCTTGGAATGGAAGGTATGGGCGATCCCTTCTGCCGCAGACCTATGGCTTGGGACTTTGGAGACGAGGAGCTTCTTGCTCATTACCGCACGCTTGGCGAAATGCGCAAGAGCGAGGGTGTTTTCGACGGCGGAGATTTCCGCGTAACTCGCGCCGACGGCGGATATTTTGAGTTTGTTCGTACCAAGGGCAAGAGCTGTATCAAGGTCGCGGCAAATCTCTCGTGCGACGCGCAGAGCTGTAAAATGGACGGCGCGTGGACGGATATCTATAACAAAAAGCGCGGCAAGGGCGACCTTGAGCTTGGCGTGGGCGAGTTCTGCGTGCTTAAATATAGAGGACAGTAATGGGAATACTTGATATCTTCAAAAAGAAAAACGATCCCTCCAACAAAAAATACCGCCTTGAAATGGCACAGCGTATTGCGGGGCAGGCGATAAAGTACGTCACCGAGCGCCGCGATAACGTCGAGGAGGTCATCGGAAAGGGCGGCTGTATGAGTCTGCATAATGGAGAATTCATCGTATTTTCATCATCTGACACCGTATTTCGCTGTAAGGCGGAGGAACTTGAGGCTTGGGAGCTTCTGTCCAAGGACGGCGTCGTGCTGACAGGCCCCGACATCGAGCATGGCGGCGCTGTGCGCACAATCATCGCCTTCTACGTTTATTACAGAAAATAAAAAATAACGCCTTCGATCGAAGGCGTTATTTTTTATTTTCTTATTTTCCTATCTTGCGTTTGATCTCTTGCGGAACGCGCGGAGAGGCAAATTTTTTGTCAAGATATTTGACGAGCAAGGGCGAAACCTTCATGCTCCTTGCGCCCTCTGGGCAGTATTTAACGCAGGCGTTACAGCGGATACAGCGGCTCTTGTCCACGGCGGGACTTCCCGAAATGATAGCTCCTGCGGGGCATACCTCGTAGCAGGCATCGCAGTAGCGACATTTCGAAGCGTCGAACGTAGGGACGGAAACTGCCATATTCATTATAGCCCTTGTTGGAATGAGCCTTGACATTCCTGCCATGATCGGCGCGGGAGGTATCTCTCCGACGGGATCGCGCGCGGCGGTTATAAGGAACTCGCCGATTAGGGCGAGATTATCGGGAAGCTCCTGCTTTACGCTTGCGTATTCTGCAAACGAATGCTCAAGCGGACACGTCATAACGCGGAAAAGCGGAGTTTCGCACACGTCAAAAAGCTCAGCCGCCTCGGATGCGGCAGCACCGACTCCGCACGAACCGTAGCCAAGTATCAACGCCGAACGGGGAGCAAAGAGCTGCGCCGAGGTGAAAAAGTCAACTACGGGACGGGGAAGATGAAAGGCGTATACTGGTAAAATGGCAAGCAGAAGATCGGCGTGAAGCTCAAGCGTAGTAGCGGCTTCTCGGTCATCGGGGTAGGTTATGTCAAGCACGTCTGCGGCATATCCCGCGCGGCGATAGAGAATGGTCGCCGCATCTGCAAGATCGGCACATCCCCCACCGGGAGAAAAGGTTATTATAAGGATCCTTTTTTTATTTACTTTGTTATCCATTTTTTAGCTTGCCTGAATGATATCAGTCAAAGTATCCAAGACGGTAGAGAAGCTCTGCGTTAAGGACTGAACCGCCTGCGGCACCGCGAAGGGTGTTGTGGGAAAGTCCTACGAACTTGTAATCAAAGAGGGTGTCGGGGCGCAGTCTGCCTGCGGTGATACCCATACCGCCGTAGATCTCGCGGTCAAGGTGGCACTGAGGACGGTTGTCTTCCTCAAAGTAGGTGATGAACTGCTTGGGGGCGGAGGGAAGCTCAAGCTCCTGGGGAAGTCCCTTGAACTCAGCCCAACGCTGAAGGATCTCCTCCTTGGAGGGAGTTCTCTCAAAGCTCATAAATACGGCGGCGGTGTGACCGTTGGTAACGGGAACACGGATGCACTGGGTGGTGATAATGGGAGCGTCAGCTTTAACAATAACGCCGTTTTCTACCTTACCCCAAACGCGCAGGGGCTCCTGCTCGCTCTTTTCTTCCTCGCCACCGATGTAGGGGATAACGTTGTCTATCATCTCGGGCCACTCGTTGAAGGTCTTGCCCGCGCCCGAAATTGCCTGATAGGTGGTAGCTACCACCTGCTTGATGCCAAACTCACGAAGGGGAGTGAGCATGGGAACGTAGGACTGAATGGAGCAGTTGGGCTTTACTGCGATAAATCCGCGGGACGTGCCAAGACGCTTCTTCTGTGCCGCGATGACCTCAAAGTGAGAGGGGTTGATCTCGGGAACTACCATAGGAACGTCGGGAGTCCAACGGTTTGCGCTGTTGTTGGAAACAACGGGAAGCTCGCACTTTGCAAAAGCCTCCTCCATAGCAACAACGTCAGCCTTGGGCATATCAACTGCGCAGAGAACGAAATCGCAAAGCTCTGCGATCTTCTTTGCGTCAGAAGCGTCGAGAACCGTCATAGAGGCGAATTTCTCGGGCATTGGAATATCAAGCTTCCAGCGTGCGCCGACAGCTTCAGCGTAGGTCTTGCCTGCGGAGCGTGCGGATGCGGCAAGGCAGGAGACCTCAAAGTAGGGGTGGTTATCAAGTAAAGTCAGGAAACGCTGACCGACCATACCGGTAGCGCCGACAACACAACATTTTTTCTTGTTCATGGTACTAAACCTCAACTTTCAAATAGATAAATATATATTATCACAAAACGCACAAAAAAGCAACACTAATTTGCATTTTTCGCCGATTTATTCGGATTTCATTTTAAGAGATTCGGCATATACCTCGTTTTTGGGGATACCGCGCTCCTTGGCGACCGCCTTTATCGCGTCCTTCATGGAAATTCCCTCGGAAATATAGTATTCAAGATGCTCCCTGATGCTCATCTGCGACACGGCGCCGTCCGCACCTTCGGGTGCGCCCTCAAGCACAAGCACGTACTCACCGCGCGGCTCTTTTTCTTTATAATATTCCACCGCCTCGGAAAGAGTCATTCTCAGCGCTTCCTCGTTGAGCTTCGTCAGCTCTCGGCAAAGCGCAATCCTTCGCTCGCCACCGCAAACGGAAAGCAGATCGTCAAGTGTCTTGCGTAGCTTGTGCGGCGCTTCGTATATTATCTGCGTGCGCTCCTCGGACGCTATCGCGTCAAGCCTTGCGCGGCGCTCCTTTGAGGAAACGGGAATAAAGCCCTCGAAGCAAAATCTGCGCGTGGGCAGGGCAGAGAGGGTGAGCGCAGTTATGGCGGCACACGCACCTGGGATAGAGGAAACGGGAATGCCGCGCTCGGCGCACAGACGGACGAGATCCTCACCGGGATCGGATATAGCAGGAGTTCCCGCATCGCTTATAAGTGCGCAGGATTCACCCGCCTCAAGGCGGTCTGCGATTTCAGGTCCGCGAGATGCTTTGTTATGCTCGTAATACGATACGAGGGGACGGCGAATGCCAAGGCGGGAGAGAAAAAGCCCCGAATTTCGAGTGTCCTCCGCGGCAATAAAATCCACCTCGGACAGCACCTTTACGGCACGCTCGGATACGTCGGCAAGGTTTCCGATGGGGGTGGCTACAAGATAAAGTCTGCCGCCTTCAACTTTGTTTTTTTCCATTTTGGCACTCCTTTTTGATTGCTTGAATAAAATAATAAGGAAATAAAAGAAAGGTTTTGTGATATGGCAATAAAGGTATATATCGATCAGGGACATAACCCCGTAAACCCCAACGCAGGGGCAGAGGGAAACGGTCTGCGCGAGCAGAATCTCGTATACGAGATAGGCAGGGAGCTTGCAGATCTACTACGCGCAAACGGGAATTTTGAGGTCAGATTATCGCGCCCAACGCCTCAAACCCAGCTTGGAAACAGTACCTCGTCAAGCCTTAGAATAAGGGTGAACGAGGCTAATTCGTGGGGCGCGGATTATTTCATAAGCCTGCATACCAACGCCTCGACCTCACCCGCGGCGAACGGTAGCGAGGCTCTCGTTTATTCCTCGCCGTCTCGCGCGGCAAGCCTTGCCGAGGATATACTTGAGGAACTAAGCGAGGCAACGGGACTTCGCAATCGCGGCGTTAAGGTGAGAAGCGGGCTTTACGTGCTTCGCAAAACGCAAATGCCTGCGGTGCTTGTGGAGCTTGCCTTTATCTCAAATCCCGAGGAAGCCGCGCTTATGCGCGACCGCCCCGAGCTATTTGCAAGGGGAATATACAACGGGATAGTCGAATATACGGGCGTGTAAGCGGAAAATCAGCTCAAAACACATTAGATGAAAAAGCGTGTTTTTTATAGATATAAATCTAATTGAGTAGATAACTGTATTAAAAAACGCTATTTTTGTTAGATTGTTATCTAATAAAATCGGATTGTTTGCGGAATTTTGCATTACTGATCGCCTATTTGATGCCGAGGCATCAAATAGGCGTAATTTTAATTTACTCTTTGTTTATCCCGCACATTTTGAGGAATTCCGCCTCGTCTATTATCGGGATCGAAAGCTCCTGCGCCTTCGTAAGCTTTGAGCCTGCGTCGGATCCTGCTACGACGAAATCGGTCTTTTTGGAAACCGAGCCCGCGCTCTTTCCACCGCGCTCCTTTATCATTGCGGCGGCTTCACTGCGCTTGAGAGTGGGCAGCGTTCCCGTCAGCACGAAGGTCTTTCCCGCAAAGCGATCGTCAAGCTGCTTTGCCACCGCCTCGGTAAGAAGCCCCGCATCTATCAGTCGCTTACAGAGGGATACGTTTGACGAGTGCGAGAAAAAGTCGGTAACGCATTCTGCGGTCACGGCGCCGAAATCCTCGATGGAGCAAAGCTCCTCTGCCGTCGCGTCAAAGCAGGCTTCGAGCGTGCGGTATTTTGCGGCAAGTGCGGCTGACGCCACCTCACCGATATTGCGTATTCCAAGCGCGAAAATAAGCCTTTCAAGTCCCGCGCCCTTGGAGCGCTCGATGGCGGAAATAAGGTTTGACGCTGAAAGCTCGCCCATTCCTTCAAGCACCGCAACGTCCTCGGCTTTAAGTGAGTAGAGGTCGGCTACGTCGCGTATCAGCCCCTCGGAGAGCAAAAGCTCAACTATCTGTGGGCCGAGCCCCTCGATGTTCATAGCGTTCTTGGAAGCAAAATGCTCGATGCTTCGGGAGAGCTGTGCGGGGCAGGCGGCATTGGTGCAACGGATAGCCGCGCCGTCGCCCGTGTCGGTTTCATCTCTGCGCACGCTCTCGCCGCAAGAGGGGCAAACGGTGGGAATCTCTACGGAGCGCTCAGCACCCGTGCGAAGCTCCTTGATGGGAGCGACGATCTCGGGGATAATATCGCCCGCCTTGCGGACAAGCACCGTGTCACCGAGCATAACGCCCTTTTCCGAAATAAAATCGTAGTTGTGGAGAGTAGCGCGCGAAACGGTCGTTCCCGCAAGCCTTACGGGCTCAAGGATAGCCGTGGGGGTAAGAACGCCCGTGCGACCTACGGCAAGGCTGATATCTATGAGCTTGGTGGGCTTAGTTTCGGGCGGATATTTATAGGCGACCGCCCACTTGGGCGTGTTAGTGCCTTCGCCGAGAATGGCGCGTCCCTCGAACGAGTCAAGCTTTATAACCGCGCCGTCGATGTCGTACGCAAGGGAATCACGCGCCTCACCGAGTGCGCTTATCTGCGAAAGGATATCCTCAAGCGATGTCAGCGTGCGGCGCTCCTCGATAACGGGGAAGCCAAGCTCAGCAAGTCGCGCAAGGGATTCTGCGTGCGATACTGCCGCGCGTCCGTCAAGCCACAGTGAGCCGCTTTGAAGATTGAATACGAAAATTGACAGTCTGCGCTCTGCGGCTATCTTGGGGTCAAGCTGGCGAAGCGAGCCTGCGGCGGCGTTTCGCGGATTTGCAAGAAGTGCCTTGCCCTGTGCCTCACGCGCGGCGTTTATTGAGTTGAAAACGCTCCTCGGCATATACACCTCACCGCGCACGGTCAGCGTCAGCGGCTCGGCAAGGCGCAAGGGAATTGAAAAGATCGTTTTGATATTTTGCGTAACGTCCTCGCCCGTAACGCCGTCGCCACGCGTCGCACCGCGGACGAGAATACCGTTCTCGTACACGAGCGAAACGGAAAGACCGTCTATCTTCGCCTCAACGGACCACGCCGCGTCTTTGACGTCAGCGGCGGCAAGCGCCGCCGTTGCGCGTGTGTAGTATTCCGTAAGCTCCTCGTACGAAAAAACGTCGGAAAGGGAATTCATCACGGTGGCGTGAGTCACCTTTTTGAATTTTTCAAGTGGAGCACCGCCTACTCTGTGGGTGGGCGAGGTGGGGTCTGCGTATTCGGGGTGAGCCGCCTCAAGCTCAAGCAGGCGGCGATATAGCATATCGTAGTCGTAGTCCGATATTTCGGGTGCGTCCTCGACGTAGTATTTTCTTGCATGGTAGGATACGGTAGCACGCAAGCCTTCAAGTTCTTTTAAGATATCACTTTTTTCCATAAGCTCACCTCATTAAGCATATATAAATATATTATATCACTTTTACAGGGTAAAGTCAAATAAAAAGCATATTTTGAGCTAAATAAAAAGCTCTCGTCGCCCATGCGAGCGCAAAAGATCGCCCTTGCACCATAACGAATGTAATTTTTTGGTTATATTGCACAAACTTCACAAAAAAATCGAAAAAAATATAAAAAACCTATTTATTTTTCACAAAAAATGTGCTACAATATAGATGTAATACAAAGCATATGGTATTACAGTTCAAGACAGGAGGACGAATACATGAAAATTACAGTTGTTGGCAGACAGATGAGCATTCGCGACGATCTTCGTGAGCTCGCTGAAAAGAAGCTCTCAAAGCTTGACCGTTATTTTGACGGAGAGGGCAAGGCAACGGTAACCTTCAGCCGCAAGAGAAACCGTGAGAATATAGAGATCACGATCTCGGCGGCAAACACTCTGTTCCGCTGTGAAACTGACGACGAGACCTTCCGCAACGCTATCGACCGTGCGGTAGACACCATCGACCGTCAGATACGCAAAAATAAGACGCGCCTTGAAAAACGCCTTAAGAGGTCGGCGTTTGAGGATATCGGCGCACTTCCTGCCGAGCAGGTAGAGGTGGACGACGGCGATTTCGAGATCCGCCGCAAGAGCTTCCCGTTCAAGCCCATGTCGCCCGAGGAAGCGATCCTACAGATGAATCTTTTGGGGCACTCCTTCTTCGTCTTTATCGACGACGTAACGGAGGACACCTGCGTTGTCTATTCCCGTAAGGACGGCAACTACGGACTCATAGTTCCCGAAAAATAATGCTAATCAACAAGGGCGCGATAGCAAATGCTTTTTGCATTTGCTATCGCGCCCTGTTTGCCGAAAAAGCCCCGCGCGGGGCGGGGCGTAAAATTATTTCTTTTCGATAGGGATCAGGATCTCGATGCTTCTTTCGCTATAGCCGCCGACGATCCCCCAATGATAAATAGCAAGCTCGGGAGCGTTTGCGATCCGATATTCGTTATTGGATAACCATTTCGTAGCGATCTGCTTGCGAAGATCAAAGTATTCGGAAATTGGCATTTTGGACTTTTCCGTTTCAAAGACCGCATACGTCCTTTCGGGAATGACGATCTTTTCAAAGCCGAACCTGTCCATAAAATCAATTCCCGTAACGTTGCCGTTATACAAGTTATCAAACTCGTACTTATCCGCCGCCGCGCAGATGTAGAAATCATATCCATTATCATCCACGTTGGTAAGGATGCAGTAGTCGGATAATTTATCCTTGGATATTCCTTTTAGTATCCATTGATGCGCTCTTGTAGAAACAAAGAGGCTCTCCTCCTGCGTACCGCGCTGCTCGCCGTAGGGCGCACCCTCAAAACGCCTTTTATATCCCACGAGCATTATTTCGGGTCTTTTTTCAATTCGATAATTCATGATAGTACCGCCTTCAAGTGAAATTTTTATTGACAAGCGAGAGAAGGCCCTTAGCTTGCTTCCGTCAGCGCGCGCCTCTGACGGAGTGATGCCGTGAAATTTTTGAAATGCTTTTGCAAAGCTGTCGGGGCTATCATAGCCGTATTTTAGGGCAACGTCGATCACCTTTTCCTTACCGCTTGCAAGCTCTGCGCCTGCTAACGATAAACGGCGAAGCCTGATATATTCACCAAGCGTGTATCCGCAAAGAATACTGAATATTCTTTGAAAATGATAGCTTGAAGAAAAGCATTCCGCGGCGATCGTTTCATAATCGATCTCCTCGGTCAGATGTGCTTCGATGTAATCAATTGCTTTTTGCATTCCTGTGATCCAATCCATAACCTTCTCCTTGTCTGGGTGTATTTTATCAGAAAGCGATTTAAAAATCCCGACGTTTTGTGCGAACGTATATCGGATATCTTACAAGCGGGTAAAAGATCACCACCAAGAAAATTCTTGGTGGTGATTGCATTTTGAGAATTTTTATTCAACCAACGATATCAGCTTGTGCGTATTTGTGTATCTTGCCGCACTGTTTTTGCATCCCATAACGATAGAGATATATTCTTTGCCGTTTATGTTGAATACCGAGCAAAGACAGCAGCCTGCGGTGTCCGTAGTTCCCGTTTTCATGCCTATTGCATTGGGGTGATAATATTTACTGTTCGAGTTAAGCAAATAATTGGTGTTGGTCCACGTGGATTTGCCGCCGTTTATGTATTTGACCGTGCGTTTGTACGAGGACGTTATTTCATTTATGGTGGGGTACGTTTTCCTTATGTGCGATACTATCAACACCAGATCGCTTATCGTCAGATAATGGTTCTTGTCAGGCTCTCCGACGGGGTTCATAAAGTGAGATGACGTAGCGCCTATCTCTTGCGCATATGCGTTCATAAGCTCGGTAAAGTATTCGATCGTATCCTCGTGCTTCATATCGGGATTTCCCGAAACGTGTCTTGAAACGTGAACGGCAATGGTGTAGGCGGCATCGCTTCCGGACGGTAGGAGCAGTGCTATCAGCAGATCGTACAGCGTCATCGTCTTTCCGACCTCAAGATAGGCTCGCCCAAGCTCAAGATTAACGAGATAAAGCTCGCGTCCCGTGGTGACAACGGTATCCTCGGGGAGATATTTCAAAGCCGTTGCGGCGGCAAGGAGCTTTGTAATGCTCGCGGGCTCTATTTTGACGTCGGCGTTCTTTTCGCAGATCATTTTGAGCGTGTCAGCCTCGTAAAGACCGTAATATTTAGTCGTAAGATTAAGAGAATCCTCTGCCAAAGCGTTGCAGACCGTGCAGCTGTTTTCGGAGAACGTATGACCTAACGGGTCTGAGTATACGGGCTCAACGAGAACGGCATTGCACGTCGAGCATTTCGTGCTTTCGGAATATCCACGCCTTGTGCAGGTGGGCTCGCCGCCCGCAACCGTTACGGGCGTGTGTCCCGTAGGCTCGGTGGTCGTGAATTCAGAGAGCGGAATGGAGCAGTACTCGCAGCTTAAATGCTCGGATATGCCGGGCATCGTGCAGGTGGGCGACGTGGCGGGAATGGTTATCGGCTTGTGATCGATGGTGGGGAGTGCTTCGGGGGGCGTAAATACAACGCTACACCTTGCGCATACAACGCTGTCCGTGCAGCCCTCCTCCGTACAGGTGGGCGCCGTGCCCTTTACGGTTTTTTTGCTGTGTCCGAGGGCGGGGATGACCTCTGACTTAGTGATCACCTCGTTGCACTGTGAGCAGTAGACCTTATCGGTCTTGCCGTCCTTGGTGCAGGTTGCCGCCTTGCCCTTTTCGGTGGCGAGCGTGTGACCGAGAGGGGCGATAATCTGCGGCTCGCGCGTTACGGTGCCGCAGAGCGTGCAAGCCTCGCTGTCCGTACAGCCTTCCTCGGTGCAGGTGGGAGCCTTTGCCTCGATCGTAACGGTAACGTGCTCAATAGCCGCAATGGGCTGTGCCTCGCGCGTTACGATGCCGCAGAGTGAGCAAGCCTCGCTGTCCGTATATCCGCCCTCCGTACAGGTGGGCGCTTTACCTGCGACTGTGGTGGGAGTGTGACCCACGGCTGCGATCGTCTGTCCTCCGCTTATAAACGTAGAGCATACCGAGCATACCAAGCCCTCCTCGCGTCCGCTTTCCGTACAAGTGGGCGCCATTGCCTTTGTCGGTACGGGGGTATGCTCCGCAAGCGGCAGGGGATTGACCTCGGTCTCGCCGCACGCGCAGGTGCGCTGTTGCGAGCCTTGCACGGTGCAGGTGGATGCGGAAATCAGCATCCATTCTCCGAATTCGTGCGTGTGCGCCACGGTGGTTTGCGCAGAAGCTCCGCTTGCGGAGCTACAACCGACGCACAAAATAATAAGCAGGATCAAAAAAACGGTAAAAAGCGATGAGGATAAAAAATTAACCGTCGATTTTTTTATATTCATAGCCATCTCCGAAGATAAATTTTACTATACAAAATTTAATTATATAACATCTTGTAAAAAATGTCAAGAAAAAGTTGGTAGGGGATCTTTCCTGATTTTTTTCTGCATTAGGGAAAGAATATTATAAAATGAAGATGGATGGCGAAATGAAAAGCAGAAAAACACAAATACTAATAATAGTGCCGGCATTGATTGCCGCCATTGCGGTTTTTACGCTTATAATGAAGGAAAACAGCCTTTCAAGAGCCGCCGCGGCTGAGGCGAGGCTTGCGTGCTGTGACCTCGCGGATGCGGCGGGCGAAATGGCTGATGCGTCAAGCCTGATATCGACCTATGACGGCGCGATTGCGTTTGCAAGGGCGGCTGGTGCGGCACAGGCGCATATGTCGCGTGCAAGGCTTGAGGGCTGTGAGTCGGCTTACTCCCTTATAGACGAGCTTGTGCGCAGGGAGCGGACAGGAGAAGAAATAAGCGAAGTATGCGCCGCCTTCGCCAAGGCTGTGTCAAGCGCGGAAATCGACGGCGGCTCGGCGTTGAGAGAGCTGCTTGCTTCTGCGCAGGTACGCGATATGCTGTCAAGCGAGCAGAGCGCTAACGCTGATTTCCTTTGCCTTCGTCACCTCGGTAACGGGGGAAGCGCAAACGCCGAGCGCACGGCACGGCATTTTTCGTGCAAAAATTGCGAGCTTTTTGAGTGTGAGAGCAACGGCTTTCCACCATCGTACGTTTTGTCGGGAAAAAACGTTTATATATGCCTTACCTATGACGGTGAGCGCGTTCTTGAATATTGCTTTGACCGCGACGTCGACCTTGCGCGTGACGTAGGCGAGGAAAGCGCACGCGACCTTGCGCTCTCGGTCTTGGACGGACAAAGGCTTGGCAGACTTTTCGTGATGGAGGCGTCGGAGCAGAAAAACGGCATATACAGATTTTGCTTTACGGACGCATCTTTTTCGCGAGAGCTTGCTGTGATCGAGATCTACGCCGACACGGGAAGACTTCGTCGCTTCAGTGCAGTGGAGTATTATAGGAGCAGATAAAAAATCTTTTTTTGAAAAACTGTAAAAAAGTGTTGACAAATCATCCGAATTGTGGTAATATATATGGCGTCCGCGTGACTCATTAGCTCAGACGGTAGAGCACTTGACTTTTAATCAAGGTGTCCGGAGTTCGAGTCTCCGATGGGTCACCAAAAATCCCCATCCTCAAAAGAGGATGGGGATTTTTGATGAACCATGACGAACTCCGCTCCGCAAGCTTGCTTGCGGATGGAGTTCGCATTTGCGCCGTAGAGCGCAAAGAAAACGCTCCGCGTTTTCAGTGAAATCCATTCCTTCGGAATGGGTGAAATACGGCTTCGCCGTGTGAAATATTTGCCCAAGGGCAAATGTGAAATATTTTGCTTCGCAAAATGTGAAGGTGGCTTTTTTGCTTGCGCAAAAAGCATTTTATTAAAAATGATTGATAGTGATATTGATAAGGAGTGAATATGCTTTACGAAGTAATGACGGCGGCGGGGTTTCCGAAGGAAGCCCAAGATTATTTTATACTAAAGGAACAAGAGCTGTTGCGTATGGAGCGCGCAGCGCAGAGGATAGCCGAAGCGGTTTCGGCGTTGTGTACGGACGGCGCGGAGTTCCTTCCGCTTTTGGCTTCGCTGTCGGAGGACAGTGGCGTACCGCGGTATGCTTCCGATATGCTCGTGCTTCTTTACGCCGCCGAGAAAATGGCGGAGCGTTACAAGGAAACGGGGATACCCGACGAAATATATCTTGATACACTATCCGACCTTCGCAACAAGCTCATTGAATGCAAAAAGCTAAAGGGCGAGTGGGGAACGTTCGTCGCGTGGTGGCTTGCGGGATATTTCAGGCTCAATCGTTTTGCGCTCGGCAGACTTCAATACGAGGTGGTAGATCACGAGGGAAAGCCCGCGCTGAATTGCCACATACCGTCGGGCTCACCGCTGAGATTTGAAGCGGTTATGGATTCTCTTCGCAAGGCGTACGATTTTTATCCAAACGTGCGCATGGACGGCAAGATCACCGTAGTCTGCCACTCGTGGCTGCTTTATTCGCCGCACAGGGAGCTGTTTGCCGATGGATCTAATCTGCGCCGCTTCGTAGATCTTTTTACGGTCACGGAAGGCACACCCGACCCGAAAAATCAATCTCTGTGGCTGATTTTTTATAAGAATTACAATTCCGTCAGCCTTGACGAGCTGCCTGTGGAAACCTCTCTCCAACGCGCCTTCGTTGAGTATCTCCGCGCAGGTAACTGCATGGGCTACGGCAGGGGATATCTGATCTTTGACGGAGAAAAAGTAGTATCAAAATAAAAAAGTGATGGTTTTTCCATCACTTTTTTATTTAACAGCACGGACCGGGCAATCCGCAGCAAAGGCTGTAAAGGCAGCAGCAGTCAAGGCAGCCGCCGTCGCAGGTGCTTTGGTGTGTGCCGTATGCACCGTTTGAGCCGTAGGCGTTCATCTGCTGGCGAAGCTGCTCGCGCGCATTTTGGTATTCAGAATTGTACGGATCGCGCGCTACGGCGATATCAAAGCATCTTCCCGCGTCCATATACTGCCCTCTGCGTACAAGCACGCAGCCGCGCAAGAAATACCATTCGCCGCTACGCAGGCTTTCGTCCATATTTAAAAGTATATCGTCGGCGCGCGCAACGTCGCCTGCGTTGATAAGACGGCGCACGGTGGCAAATTGCTCAGCGCCCTCGCCGCTGTACTCGCTCTGGTTGCTTCCGTAATTATATGAGCCGCTATAGCTTGAGGACGCGCCGCCGCTTGTGCGCATTTTCTGAATTTCCTCGTACGCGGCGTTGACCTCCTGCATCTTTTCGGTGGCGAGGTCGGCAAGATCGCTGTCGCGGTATCTGTCGGGGTGGTATTTCCGCGCAAGCTCGCGGTACGCTTTTTTTATCTCCTCGTCACTTGCGGACGGGGAAACTCCGAGGACGGAGTATGGGTCTTTATTTGACATGGCTTTTTTCCTCGTTTTTTTCTATGTTGTCCCGTCGGGGCTTTCTGTAGCTTCCGTCAAGCACGGCGGCTGTGACGCGCGGCAATCCTATGCCGAGAACGTTATCGAGTATTTCGCGCGCGTCGGGATTTGATGACCTATCGGAAAGGTCAAGCGCCGCAAGCGCCGCCGCCGCCTCTGCGTCGAGCATACACGCAACGGTCCTCTTTTCCTCGTCCGAAAGCACGTCTGACGAATACGCTATTAAAAAGGGATTAAATCTTCCTCGCTGTGCGTCCTTTTTAAGGTCGTCAAGTGCGTCGATAAAGTATATCCACCGCCCGACGTGCATACCGACAGCTTCGGCTATCTGCTTGGTCTGTCCCGTCATACCGTGGGAGAGGATAATGGACAATACCTTGCCGAAAAGTGAAGCCAAAATGTCGAGCGAGAGCGTGTCGGGCGCACTTGCCGCGGCGTTTTCCGCGCGGTAAAGCTCCTCGAGTGCGTTTGATACGGGTTCGATAAGCGTGGGATAGTGCTTGCCGACTTTACGCTTCCAGCCGCTTGATGCCAAACGCCCCAAGCGTGCGGCAAAGCGCCGCATTCCTTGCTCGTCGGTAAGGTCGTCGTCAAATTTTAGGGCGGTCAGCAGGGAAGTGGCGGCGGCGGCGTAGCGAGTTTCCTCGCAGTTTTTTGCGCAGGCACGCTTAAGCAGAGGATTTGCCGCGCATCTTTGGCGGCTGAAGGTGACTCTTCCGCCCGTAAGCACGAGCCTTGCGAGTGCGAGAAACACAGCGTCGTAGGAAAGCGCGAGGCGAGAGGCGGAGCCGCTTGCCTCGGAGTGCGATTTGCAGATGCCGCAGTAGATCGCACGGTAGTATTCATACTCCGCAACGCGAAGCGCGGGAACGTGCGGTCTTACGTATCCGAACATATCTGCCTCCAAAAGTGTATTCATTATATATAATATATCATTTCCTGCCAAAATTCAATACCAATTTGTAAATTCTTTGGTTTTGGCGCCTTTAGCGTGAGATCTTCTGTGAGATTGTTACATTGTCGCGAGTGTTTTATTTGTCAACTTTCACAAAAAATTTTTTTGCCTATTGACAAATGTACGGCAATAATGTATAATTGACTTACCAATAAATGCCCCTTGGGCGATTTATGCCCACGAGCAAATTTTTCAGGAGGAAAAAATGAAAAACGCAACAAAGCTTATAAGCCTTGTATTGGCAGTTTTGATGATGGCTGTGGCGCTCGTTTCATGTGCTGACACTGGTGATGGCTCCACCACCACTACCGGCGCTGTTACTACGAACCCCTCATCCAGTAACTCGGACGTAGTTCCTACCGTTCCGGACGGAGTGACCTATCCCGGTCAGACCATCAACGTTATTGCCAGCAACTACGACTGGTTTGACGACGAGATCTACGTCGAGGCTGAAACCGGAAGTGCAATTCCCGATGCTATCTGGAAGAGAAACGACCTTGTTAAGACGAAGCTCGGTATCGAGTTCGTTTACTCGGGTCAGGATTCCAGCAGCGGCCCCGGTGGAACCAACAAGGTAGTAGGCGAGATCGACAAGCAGTACGAGGGCGGTCTTAACGACTACTCCGTAGCAGTCGGTAACTCCTACACCATGGCTACCAACACCATGGAAAACCACTTCGTTGACCTTACCGACATGAGCCCCTACTTCGACCTTGACAAGTCCTACTGGTCTCAGGGTATGAACGATGCTCTCAGCATCGGTGATGCTCAGTACCTCTGCACGGGTCCTATGGTTCTTTCGTCCTACAGACTCATTTACGGTACTCTCTTTAACGAGACTATGTTCAACAACCACGAGGTTGCTCTTCCTTACGATAAGGTTGATGCTAAGGAGTGGACTCTTGCTTACCAGAGAAGCATCGTGGAGACCTTCTGCAACGCAGAGGTTGATCAGGATCCCAACGCAACCTACGGCTTTATCGTAAGCCATAATAACATAAGCTGCGACCCCTACCTCAGCGCACTTAAGGTTCCGCTCATCGTAAAGGATGAGGATAATATGTTTAAGGTAGAGACCGACAGAGACCGCACCGTTAGCGCAATGGGCGAGATCTGCGACCTTATCTATAACACCAGAGGCACCTTCCGTATCTCCAGCTACGGCAACGACAGCGAGCAGAATGATCTTGCAAAGAAGTTTGCCGAGGGTACTGCAGCAATGGTTCACCTTCGTCTGATGGAGCTTGAGGGCGAGTACATCTCTCAGATGGAAGACATTTACGGCATTCTTCCTATGCCTATGCTCAACTCCGAGCAGGACGGCTACTACACCATCGCTCACGACCAGGTCTCCGTTATTGGCGTTCCCAACACCAAGAAGAGCGAGACCGAGCTTGAGATGATCGGTGCATTCCTCGATCTTATGGCTTATTACTCCTATACCGAAGTAACCCCTGTATACTACGATATGTGCCTTAAGGGCAGATATTTCGAGAACCCCCGCGCTCTCGATATGCTCGATACTCTCACCGAGGGTCTTTACATCGACCCCGCAGCTATCTACCACGAGATCCTTGGCGGTCCTCTCGGTAGCTGGCGTTCATGGGTAGGCAGCAACAAGACCAGCGTTGCTTCCTCCGTTACCATTCTTGCCAGAAACATGGGAGCACACGTTAAGAAGGTTAACACCGCTTTCGAAAAGATAGCTAAATAATCTTGCATTCAATGGGCTGCGCCAAAGGCGCAGCCCATTTTTTCTTTAGCCAGCTTACTTGACAATGTCTGAAAAGTAATATATAATATAAGCGTTATTGTCAGACTTGGAGGAAGTAAAATGATAAAACTCGTGGCATTCGACCTTGACGGAACGCTGACGCAGCATAAAACCCCGATCAGCGACGAAAATCGCGCGGTGCTTGATCGCCTTGCCGAGAAATATACGCTTCTTATGGTAGGTGCGGGACAATGTATGCGTATTTATAAGCAGATGCGCGAATATCCCATTGATATAATAGGTAACTACGGCTTGCAGTATGCAAGATATGATGAGAAGGCGGGTGCTCCCATTATCGAGCGCGACCTCGTGCTTCCTTGCGATAGGGAGTCCGTAACGGCGAGAGTCGAAATGCTCAGAAATAAATACGGCTTTACCGAGTACGCGGGCGAGAGCGTGGAGTTTCACCCATCGGGCTGTGTGACCTTTCCCGTGCTTGGCACGGAGGCAAAAATAGAGGACAAGCTTGCTTTTGACCCCGACCGTTCAAAGCGCCGCAAGATATACGACGAGGTGTGCGAGGTCTTTTCCGAGTACGTCGTGTTCGTCGGCGGCTCGTCCTCGTTCGATATGGCACCCAAGCCCTACGATAAATACTACGCGCTTTCAAAATATTGCGAGGAGCGCGGCATAGCGCACAGCGAAGCGGTCTTCGTAGGCGACGATTACGGCAGGGGCGGCAACGACGAGTCGGTATTTGTTTCCGATTTCGGTTCGATAAAGGTTGATGATTATACGAAGCTCGGCGAATACGTCAAGGAGCTTCTTTAAAAAAGGAGAGATAAATATGAAATACAGAATAGGTATCGACCTTGGCGGTACGAATATCGCGGCAGGTCTTGTAGACGAAAATGCGGCAATAGTTAAAAAGGCAAGCACTCCCACGGGCGCTGACCGCGCTCCCGAGGCTATTGTTGACGATATGGCGGCTCTTTGCCACCGACTTATTGCCGAGGCAGGCGTGTCGATAGACGACGTTATCTTCGTCGGTATTGCGACCCCGGGTATCGCAGACCGTGACAACGGCGTAGTCGTTTACGCCAACAATCTGCCGTTCAGACATTTCCCCATAGTCAAGCTGCTTTCCGCAAAGCTCCCCGTTGCCAATATGGGAATCGAAAACGACGCTAACGCCGCCGCTTGGGGCGAGGCAGTCGCGGGCGCGGCAAAGGGAACGAGTAATTCTATAATGATAACGCTCGGCACGGGTGTCGGCGGCGGAATCGTTATTGACAATAAGGTATATTCGGGCTTCAACTTCGCAGGTGCGGAGCTTGGACACATCGTGATTTCCGCAGGCGGCAAGCCCTGCTCCTGCGGCAGAAACGGCTGCTGGGAGGCGTATAGCTCCGCAACTGCACTTATCAGAATGACCGCCGAAAAGCTTGACGAGTGCAAGGCGGCAGGTAGAGCTACCGCAATGACCGAGCTTGTAGCCAAAAAGGGCAAGATTTCGGGCAGAACGGCATTTGACGCGATGCGCGCGGGTGATGCGGCCGCGAAGGAGGTCGTGGATTCATATATCTACTATCTCGCTTGCGGTATTGCCAACATAGTAAACATATTCCAGCCCGAGGTCCTTTCCATCGGCGGCGGTATTTCCAACGAAAAGGAAAATCTTCTCGCTCCCCTTGTTCCTCTTGTGAGAGCGCAGCAGTACGGCGGCAACCTCGTTCCGCTGACGGATATAAGGATCGCTCAGCTCGGAAACGATGCGGGTATTATAGGCGCGGCACTTCTTAATCATTAATAACAAAAAGCTCTGTGACAAGATTTCTCACAGAGCTTTTGCTTTTATTGCAGTGCGGATCCGATAACAGGGCCGTACTGCGAAAGCTTTGGAATTATAAAATTAACGCCGAAGCTGTTTTTCAGCGACTCAAAGACCTCGCGCACGGGTTGCATCGAGGTAAGATTTCCCGTAAGCACGATGTCGCTGATATTAAAGGAGCGTGCGGCGAAGATGGACATCATAGCAACGGTCTCCGTTACCATATTGACTATTCCGAGCGAGATATCGTGCCGTGTGGCAAGGTCGCTGAGCTTGCCGAAGTTCGATGCGGTAAGATTTTCGTTTACGTCGGGGTAGATGCCCTTTTTTGAAATATCGCTGATGCGAAGGTCGACCTGCGAAAGATCGCCACCCTCGCAAAGCTGTTCGATGTGGGAGATCGTGTCAACTCCAAGCATCTTTCTTGACAGACCGATTATAGTACCTCCGCCAACTCCCGTGCCGCCGAGATATTCCGTGGTTATTCCCTCATCGGTGCATTTTGCGTGGATAAGCGCCGTGCCCGTCCCCATACTGACGACGATGGCTTCCTTGAGCCCCGACAGATATATGCCGCCGATGCCGATGCTGTCGAACTCGGATACGCTGTGGCAGGGCAGGGAGTATATGGGCGAGGTAACGAAGGCAGAGCCTGCGCCCGTCATCATTATTCTGTCGATATCGTCAAGGGCAAGACCGTTTTCAAGTGTGAACCTTCCAAACGCTCCGTACACCGAGGTCACGGGATCGGTTGCACGCACGAACATGGGCGCAATAAGCTTTCCGTCGGGCGCAAAGCCGACTATCTTCGTGGTGCTTCCGCCTACGTCGATGCCGATAACGGTCTTTTTATTTTTAGGTTTAAGTGTGAATTTTGCCATAATTCTCTCCGATTTTTATCAAATTGGGATTTTCTTTAGTTAATTATAACATCATCTTGCAAAAAAATCAATACGGTGGTATAATATTTGGTAAGATTATGCTTTAGGAGGCAATTAAGATGTTTGAAAATCCCAGTAATAAGATATTGCAGGACAAAGTGCTTTACATATTCGATATGGACGGCACGATATATCTCGGCTCGCAGGTGTTCGATTTTGCCGTTAAATTCATAAACAAGCTTCGCGCGGCGGGGAAGAGAGTGCTGTTTTTTACGAACAATGCCTCGCACACCTCGGATTTTTACCTTTCGAAGCTCACTCGCCTCGGCTTTGCTCCCACGCGCGACGAGATTATGACGTCGGGTGACGTTACCGTTGAGTTTCTTACCCGTCACCGCGGTGGAAAGAGCGTTTATCTCGTAGGCACGGACGAGCTTGTGGCTGATTTTGCATCTCGCGGAATAAATATTATTTCTGGCGATGAGGCGAGCGCAGATATTGTTATTACGAGCTTTGATACAAGTCTGACGTATAAAAAGCTCGACGATGCCTGCCGCCTTATCAGAGGCGGCGCCGAGTATCTTTCGACACACCCCGACTATAACTGCCCGACCGAAACGGGCTTTATCCCCGACAGCGGAGCAATAGCCGCATTTTGCACCGCATCGACGGGCAAAACGCCTACGTATTTCGGCAAGCCCTACCGTCAGACCGTCGAGATGATAAGCGAGGCTACTGGCGTTTCGCTTGACAAGATGTGCATCTTCGGTGACAGGCTTTACACGGATATAGCCCTCGGCAAAAAGCACGGCGTTACCGCGGTTCTCGTGTACACGGGTGAAACTACGCGCGAGGACGTGGCAAACGCACTTGAGGCTGACCGCCCCGATTTCGTTTTCGACTCGCTTGCCGAGGCGGATGCGGCAATTTTTGAAATATAAAGGAAAATTATTAAATGTCATTTGACGCAGGAATGCTTGCCGCCGTCATCGCGGAAATAAACGCGGGCGCGGCAGGCGGAAGAATAGAAAAGGTCTATCAGCCGCAAAACGACGAGGTCGTTTTGCTTATGCGCACGAGGGACGGCGGCCGCCGCCTGCTTCTGCGTTGCGGCGCAAATGACCCTCGAATATGCTTTACGGGGGTGGCAAGGGACAACCCCGCCGCGCCTCCCACGCTTTGTATGCTTTTGCGCAAGCATCTTGGCGGTGCGTTTCTCGTAGGAGTGAAGCAGCTCGGCTTCGAGCGCGTGGCAAGCCTTGAGTTTGACGCGCGCGACGAGCTTGGCTTCCCGTGCAAGAAGTATCTCATAGCCGAGGTCATGGGTAAAAACAGTAATCTTATCTTCACCGATGGCGATATGAAGATACTTGCCGCGCTTCGCACCGTCGACTTTACTACCTCGCGCTTGCGTCAGGTGCTGCCCGGTATGAAGTACGAGCTTCCGCCGCCTCAGGCGGATAAGCGCGATCCGCGCGAGGAGAGCGAGGACGGCTTTATTGCCGCCGTAAACGGCGCAAGCGGTGAGATGACGGCGGCTAAGCTTATAAATTCCACCTATCTCGGCGTGGCCCCCGTGGTTGCAAGGGAGATAGTCACGCGCGCCTGCGGACGCGCCGATGCAATCCTTTGCGACGTAGAGCCGAAGGCTCTTTATAAGGCGTTTTCGGGCGTGTATTCGGATCTGAGCGCGGGCAACACTCTGCCCGTTATCGCGTACGACGGCTCAAAGCCCGTGGAATATTCCTTTCTTCCTCTGACGCAGTATGGGGTGGAGAACTGCCGCGTTTGCGAAAGCTTGGGGGAGATGCTCGATATCTATTTTGGGGAGCGCGACAGGGCGGCACTCGTCAGCGCACGCGCCGCCGATCTTCAGCGTGCCGTTGCCTCTGCGCAATCAAGGCTCCAGCGCAAGCTTGAACTACAGCGTGCCGAGCTTGCCGATTGCGACAAGGGCGACGAATGCCGACGCGATGCAGACCTCATTATAGCAAATCTCTATCAGCTCAAAAAGGGCGACGAGAGCGTGCGCCTCATCGACTACTCCGAGATGCTTCCCGACGGTAGCTTTGCGCTCCGTAGCCTTACGCTTGACCCGCGCCTCACGCCCTCGGCAAATGCGCAAAGGCTCTACAAAAAATACAATAAATCCTGCACGGCAAGGGTGGAGCTTGCAAAGCAGATAAAGCTTGCCGAGCGCGAGCTTGAGTATATAATGAGCGTAAAGGACGCGCTAAACCGCGCCGAGACGGGCGCGGGGCTTGCACAGATACGCGCCGAGCTTGAGAGCGTTGGTATATTGCGCGCTCGCAAGGGCGCGGCACCAGCCAAAAGCGTAAAAGCGCCGCTTGGTGAGTACGTTACGACGAACGGCTACGAGGTGCTGTGCGGAAAGAACAATCTGCAAAACGAGGAGATCACCTTCCGCCGCGCCGAGAAGGGCGATATCTGGTTTCACGCCAAGGGCGTGCCCGGCTCTCACGTGCTTCTGCGCACGGGCGGAGCGCCGCTTGACGATATTCCCGACGCCGATCTCAACGATGCGCTGTGCATTGCCGCGTATAATTCCGACGCGCGCGACGGAAATAACGTAGCCGTGGATTACGTGGACGTTCGCCACGTTAAAAAGCCGCCGTCGGCGCGACCGGGGCTCGTTATATACCACACGAACTATACGGCTTATATAACGCCCGATGCCGAAAAAGTGGCATCAATGAAGAAATAAGATAATATTTTTTGAAAATTGAAAAATTTTTCAAAAAACTATTGCATTTTCACCTGATATGTGATATTATATTTAACTGTGAAGAAACAGGAGTGTGTGTCCTCTCAGTCTCACCCTTTTCTGTAAAATATTAGGGAGGTTTAGAAATGGCAAACATTAAGTCTGCAAAGAAGCGTATTCTCGTTATCGAAAAGAAGACTCTTGTCAACAAGATCGCTCGCACCAAGCTCAAGACCATCGTTAAGAAGTTTGTTGCCGCTGTTGAGTCGGGTGACAAGGCTGCCGCAACCGTAGCTTACACCGCTGCTGTTAAGGCTGTTGATCAGGCTGCTGCTCGTGGAATCATCCACAAGAACGCTGCTGCTCACAAGAAGAGCCAGTTCACAAAGAAGCTCAACGCCATGGCGTAATTCTTGGCGTATATATAATATACCCAAAGGGGAAAAGGAACGCAAGTCGTGCTTGCGGCCTTTTCTTTTTTTAGCGCATACGCGCTTGACACGTCTGCCCTGCGGTGATATAATAAAGCACAGAGGTATTGTAATGGCTGATATTTTTGATTATCTTAAATGGCGCGGAGACCTTAGCTTTTCAGCATCTTCGCTGTGCGAGGTGGATGCTCTGATATTCGCGGAGCTTGCCTACGTCGAGTTTGACGGTATCGTTTGCGCCAAAGCTCGCGGGCAGGGAATATCCTTAAAAAACGCCGCGCGCCGATATTTTGATTCATACAGGGGCAGGGAGATAAGCCTTGGCAAGCTGCTTCCCGACTCCATAATAACGCTTCTTCGCGTCGCCGCCGAAAGCAAGCGATTTTCCGAGGTGCGCGTGTTTGGCTACCGTGACGTGCTTGACGAGGAGCAGGGCGAGCAATTTTCCGCTATCACCTTTTTGATAGATGACGGCACGTACTGCGTGGCCTTTCGCGGAACGGACGACAGCATACTCGGCTGGAAGGAGGACTTCAGAATGTCCTTTCGCCGCGAGGTGCCTGCGCAAGCGCACGCGCTTAGCTACCTTGAGAGCGTTGCAAAGAGCAATGCTTTGGTGGGCGGCGGCAGGATAGTGGTGTGCGGTCACAGCAAGGGCGGAAATCTTGCGCTTTGGTCTGCGATGCACGCCGAAAGAGATGTGCGCGACGCCATAACGGCTGTATATAATTTTGACGGCCCCGGATTTTTGCACGACGTGAAACGCTCCGAGGGCTATCGCGATATTGAAAAAAGAATCCATACCGTAGTGCCCGAGCGCTCCGTGGTGGGAATGTTTTTCTATGACGGCGCAAGATATCGCACTGTAAAAAGCTCCGCAAGGGGGCTTTATCAGCACGATGCTATGTCGTGGCTTACCGCACCGCGCGGCTTTGTTCCCGCGGTGGATATCGACCCCGAATACAAAAAGGTCAATAAAATACTCAGCCGTTGGATAGCAAATATGAATGACGGCGAGCGAGAGGCGGTAGTCGAATCGCTTTTCAAGCTGCTTTATTCAACGAAGGCAACTACGCTTACGGAGCTTGCCGCTGACAGCCCCGCACTCTGGCGAGCATTCGTAAAGGCGGACGCCGATACCTCGGCGGCGCTGAAGATAGGACTTCGAGCCTTATTCGCTGATTATAAAAAGAAGTAAAAGCAGAAAATACGTCGTTTACGAAGGTTTTTTCTGCTTTTTCTTGATATGCTTGTAAATTTGTGATATAATGTAATATAATTCTTTTGTCGAGGTGTGCCGTGGAAAAGGAGCTTTTGCTTGTTGTTGACAGATTCGAGGGCGGATCTGCCGTCTGCATTGACGATGACGAGAACGTTTTTAATCTTGATAAAGCTGATCTTTCGGGCTTAGCGGAGGGGGATTGCTTCCTTGCGCGAATTGACGGCAACAAGGTCTGCTTCGTCAGGGCGTTGCCGGACGAAACCGCACGCCGCAGAGAAGAGGCGGCGGCTATGCTTGCCGCGCTGTTTTCAAAAAATAATGGACAGGGATAAAGCAAATGATAAAGGGTATTTTTTGGAGCTTATTTGAAGGAGAGCTTGGTAAGACAGCCTTCTTCGCCTCGGGCGGCGCGTATGCCGTCGCGATAATTCTTTGTATGATAGTGGGCTATCTGCTCGGTAGCGTAAATTCCGCTATCGTGGTTTCAAAATTAAAGTATAAGCAGGACGTGCGAAATTACGGAAGTAAAAATGCGGGAATGACGAATATGTTCCGCGTTTACGGAAAAACGGGCGGGCTTCTTACCCTTGCGGGTGATTTTGCAAAGACTCTGCTTGCCGTGCTTTTTGCTGAGATTCTTGTCGGTAACGGCAAGTTCTTCATCGGAAGCGAGGGTGCGTACGTTGCGGGATTTTTCTGTATGCTCGGTCACATTTTTCCTCTTTACTATAAGTTTAAGGGTGGAAAGGGCGTGCTTGTTACCGCCACCACTCTGCTGCTCGTTGAGCCAGTGGTATTTGCGGCTTTGTTCGTTATATTTGCAGTCATCTTTCTCGGCTCAAAGATGGTTTCGCTTGCATCCGTGATGTGCGCGCTTCTTTTGCCCGTGCTTGTGGATAGCTATTATAAGGTGCTGATAGGTCAGGGCGGCGCGGCAGGCGCGATAAGAATGATAATAATCTTCCTTACCGCAGGCATAGTCGTGTTTATGCACCGCGCAAATATCAAGCGCATATACAACGGCGAGGAATCCAAAATGGAGCTTTTCAAGAAAAAGAAGCTCCCCGAATCCTCGGATGAGATAGAAGAAGCGGTTGAAGAAAAGCCGAGAGGGGAAAAGGTTGATAAAAATACCAGCCGTAAAAAGTTAAGGAATAAAAAATGACCGATAACGTAAAAATGGCGGCGCACGTCGCCACCCTCGCCGCACGGAAATGCGTGCTTCGAAAATGCACGCTCTCAAAGCCCTCGGACAATACCGTGGTGCGCTCCGAGCTATCAATGATGCGGCTCGGCGGCGAAAATGCCCTGCGCCTTGTGACTTATATGAAGGACGGCAAGGCTATACAGAAAAATATTACCACAGACGAGCTTTCGGATCTCTTTGAGAAAAACGCCTACGGTCAGATAAATATCATCACTACGCTGGGTGAATGCGAGCTTCGCCGTTCAAAATCGGGAAAGGTCACTCTGCTTGGCGGCGATAGGCTTCTTCGCGCTATCAGTGCTGACGTTTCCGAGGAAAAAAAGCTCACGCCCGAGTCTAACGACAGAAGGAAAAACCGTATACTTACGGGCGACGAGCCGTTTTTGTACGAGCTTGGCATAACGGATAAAAACGGTCGCATACACGATAAAAAGCAAGGAAAATTCAGACAGATATGCCGTTTTCTCGAATACGTCAAGGATATCGAGGAGCATCTGCCGCGCGAGGGCGAGCTTCGCATCTGCGACCTCTGCTGCGGAAAGAGCTACCTTTCCTTTGCTCTCTATCACTATTTTGCAGTAGCTAAAAGCCGCAAGGTGTCTATGACGGGCGTGGACCTTAAGCCCGACGTTGTGGATTACTGCAATCGCGTTTGCGAAAGTCTTGGCTTTTCGGGACTTGAATTTATCTGCGGCGACGCAATAAAATATGAAACCGAAACTCCCCCGTCGCTCGTTGTTTCGCTCCACGCTTGCGATATTGCGACCGATATAGTGCTTCACCGTGCGGCTGATTGGGGCGCAAAGGTCATACTTTCGACTCCCTGCTGTCACCACGAGCTTGCAAATAAGCTGGACTGTGCGCCGCTTGGCTTTGCGTCGGCGTATCCTATGCTCAAGCGCAAGATGTGCGATGCTCTTACAGATGCTATGCGCCTCTCCTTTTTGAAGAGCCGTGGCTACGCCGTTTCGGCGGCAGAACTTGTCGATCCCGACGACACCCCCAAAAACGTACTGCTGCGCGCAGTGAGAAAAAATAATTTCGACCCCGCCTCGCGCGAAGCGAAAAAGGCGGTGGCTGAATACGAGGAGATCAAGCGCTTCCTCGTAGGAAACGAAACGCTGTTTGCCGATACTCTCGAATGAAGCTGCATACCGCAAATAAATATCTGTCCTCGCTTCCTCAAAGGGCGGAGAAGGGGATAGCGACGCGCTTTGACGCTTTGCGCGAAGCGGTGCTTACGGCATTGGGGATTGAAGGAGTAAGCCCTGTGCTTCTTACCGTTTCGGGCGAGGAGCATTCCTACGTATGCCGCGCCGCGGTAGCGGCACTTGTGCACGCAGGACACCGCGCGGCGCTCATCTGCCTTGACCCGAGCGCTCCCGCCGAGGAGCTTGTAAGGCTTGGACAAAGCTCCGTCGCTGACGATGAGGTGGCAGAGGTCGTTACCGTAATACGTCGGATGGCAAGTGCGCTTGGCGTAACGCCCACCCTTATCGAGGCAAAGATCTTGTGCGCTCTTGCACTTTGCGGCAGAAGGGGACTCAAAAATATAATTTTGGGCTTTGACCCGTCGCGTGTTACACGCGCGTTTTTCGATATCATTCCGCCCTCGCGCACGGTTGCCCTTTTACCCTCGGAGGCAAGCGCCGCCGATAGTGCCGCCATCGTGCGAAAGGGTGTGCTTGAGGTCATAAGCGCACCGCGCGGCGAGGACGAATATAGAGCGATCTCGGCAGTATGTGCCGCGGTCAATTGCAGGCATAGCGTTATCTCGCGCTCGGCTGTTGCCTCGTCCGCGTTTACTTACAGGGGAATTGAATTTTCCTACAAGGAGCGCCAATACGCCTTGCGCGGACACTCCGAAAGTATGATAACTGCGGCGCTTTCTGCCGTTTTGACGGCTTGCGCGCTCGAAAGGCGGGGCTTTAAGATAAACGAGGCAGACGTCAGAGCGATCTTGCCCAACGTAGCCGTGGAATACGGATGCAGGATAGTGTCGTACAATCCGTGCATCGTGGCTGCCGTTTACCGAAACGGTGCGCCCTCGTCGCAGATAGACGGTGATCTTGAGCGCATTTGCGCTCACCTTGGTAAAGCGGTCCGCGTGTTTTCCGTTCGCGAGGATATAGCAGAGCTTGATGCCGCATTTCAAGCGTGCCGCGACGGTGAGTGCGCACTTTGCGTTAAGGGAGATGCGGGCTTTGTCCGCAATACTCTGAAAGCTCTCTCGGAATGGATAGCTCCACCCGTAAAATAATCAACGAAAGGTGATATGCAATGTCAAAAAGAGCCTTGATCGTCATAGGAGTGATCATACTCCTGCCGATAATGTTTACCCTGTTCTTTTATATAAGCTATTGCGGCGATAATCCCGTCGTGGCAAGCTATGACGGCGACGTTACGAGAATATCGTATAAGGACAAGATCCTTGTTGCCGTAGATGGGGAAGAGAATTATAGGTTCAGATATGGGGAATATCTCGGAAAAATAGGCGACAGAAACTTCGGTCCGTCCCTCTACCGTGTGCGTGACGATGAGGGCGGATGCTATTACGCCGTCGCCGACCGCGATAAGGACCTGCTGTACACCGAGTCGGGGCTGCTCGAGGACGGTGTGAAAACGGGCAACAGTACCGTAACAAGACTTGTTTTTGATAACTATTCGGTAATTATCGAAGGCTTTGAGGCGCAAACGGTGAGTAATGCCCTTTCGGGTGCTGATGCCGAGCAGATCGAGCTGAAGCCCGCGAAGTACCGTGACGAAAACGGTAAAGACCAATATCGCATTTACGATATATGGCTTTCTTACGACGGCTCTGCCATACTCACGGAAAACGTAGGCAAGCTATTTTATCTGACAGAGGAAAAGACTTGGGCGTTCGTCCCGCTTGAAACGTATGAGGAGGGCATCGAGAAGTACGGCGAGAGCAGCAGCAAGCTTGTATTCGGCGCATACGCGGTAAAGTCGGCAGCGGCACGCATCGTGCTTAGCGAATACATACCCAAATAAATATCTATTATCTCCGACTGAGCAGAGGTCTGCACAGTTGGAGATTTTTTATCTCAAACGCCGAAAATGTAAGCAGTAAACAATAATGGATAAAAATTACATTGAAACTACAAAAAGTAAATAAAATGCTTTTTTCGACAATTAAAAGCGGTTAAAAAAACAGAAAAATAAAAATTTGTGCAATTTGACCATTGTGGTTGGACGATGAGCTTGTCTGAGGGCTCGGAGAAGGGGAGCGAGGCATGCGAAAAGGTTGCGCGTGCAACGTTTGCACCCCAAAGGGGGTAAAAACAATTAACTATCGCGGAACAGTTTGCGCTGACATGCCTAAAAACGGGCTGATAAGCTAAAAAATGACTTAAAAAATTAAACAGAATGTAATTTTTATTTACTGCCTGCTTATGATGCGTTTTTTTGCACAAAGCAGATATCCCAAATCGATACGCGTTCATTTGACCGTATCACGCGCAGGCGTGAAAAAAACTCCGAAAAAATGACTCGGCGCAAGGTTTGAAAAATAATTTCGTTGACACTTTTTTCAGAATATGTTAATATATATTTTAGAAATTTATTTTCGGCGGGAAAATCCCGCAAAAACAAAGGTAGGAGGAGTTGTAATGACAACAAAATTCCAAAGAATTGTAGCTCTTCTCCTTGCCGTCTGCACTATGATGGGCTGTTTTATGCTTACAGCATACGCCGCTGATCCGACGTCGGATTCAAAAGGCGATTCAGTCACAAGTAATGCTATCGCAGACGCGAGGGAGCTACTCGATGCTATCACCTATGCAGAGTATCTTGCTTTGTACGGTGACGACGCGATATACCCGTCGGGCACCGAAAGCATCGTGATCAATGGCGTTGACTATTATGCCGACAAGACCACGGCTGACGTCAAGAAGGAAACTTATGACGGCATCGAGGGTCTGGTTACCCCCGAAAGCGGTGAGGTTACCTGGAAGGTCAACGTTCCCAAGACTGCCAAGTATGCTATCAAGCTTAAATACTGGCCTGTTGAGGGTAAGCCCGCGGCTATTCAGCGTGAGTTTAAGATAAACGGCGCTGTTCCTTTCGTCGAGGCTTATTACATCACTCTTTCGAGAGTGTGGAAAAACGTCTATGACGAAGCAAACAAGCACACCCTTGAAACGGGCGATGAGCGTTATTTTCAGGCTGACTTCCTCGGAAACGAGATCAGACCTACGATGGTGACCGCTCCCGAATGGTGCGAGTATTCCCTTAAGGACATCGACGGCTTCTATCAGGACAGCTTCGAGTTTATGTTCACCGAGGGCGAGAATTTCATCACCCTTGAGGGCATAAGCCAGGCTATGGCTATTGCCTCTATCGAGCTTTACCCCTACGAAGAGCCCATTTCCTATGACGAGTACATCAAAAAGTACGAAGGTCAGCCCAACGGTACGGGCAATATAAAGTTTGAGGCAGAGCTTCCCTATAAGCTTTCCACCAACACCGTATATCCCGTTGAGGACCGTACCTCCGCACTCACCAGCCCCGTAGATCCCTCCTGCACTCTGCTTAACACCCTCGGCGGTGAAAAGTGGCAGACCTCGGGTCAGTGGGTAAGCTATCAGTTCACCGTTGAGACCAGCGGTATGTACGAGATAACCTCTCGCTTCAGACAGGACATCAATGACGGTATGTATTCCTCCCGTGTGCTTTATCTGTACAGTGACGACAGTGTTGCTGAGGGCGCGCTCGGATACTATAACGGCATTCCCTTCAGCGAGGCAAGAGAGCTGAGATTCAATTATTCTACCGATTGGCAGTCCGCGGCCCTTCAGTACGGCAAGTCCGTAGTGAACGAGGACGGCGAGACCGTAGTAGAGCTTTGCGATACGAAGTACTACTTCGAGGCGGGCGTTACCTACACCATGAAGCTTGAGGTTTCTCTCGGCTCGATGGGTAAGGTTATAAGCGATATTGAGAATTCCCTTACGGTAATCAACAACGCTTACCTTAACATAATCAGACTTACAGGCTCTAACCCCGACGAGTATCGTGACTATTATTTCAGCGAGATAATGCCCGATACCATTATCAATATCATTCTCGAGGGTGAGAAGCTCAAGACCATTGCAAATCAGCTCGCAGCTCTTTCGGGCGAAACGGGATCTAACGTTGCAACGCTTCAGAAGATCGCGCGTCTGCTTGAGAGAATGGGCTCCGACGAGGACGAGATAGCAAAGAACCTTGAAACTCTCAAGACCTATATCGGTACTCTCGGCACTTGGCTCAGCGACGCAAAGAGCCAGCCCCTCCAGCTTGACTACATCGTGATTCAGGCTCCCGAGGATGAGCTTCCCGAGGCTGATGCAGGCTTCTTCGCAGCACTTTGGCACGAGCTTAAGAGCTTCTTCTGGAGCTTCTTCCGCGATTACAACAACATGGGTGCGTCCGCCGAAACCATTTCGGGCAACGAAACCATCGAGGTTTGGATCGCTACGGGCCGTGACCAGAGCCAGGTTCTCCGTAACCTTGTAAATAACGACTTTACTCCCGCTACGGGAATTCCCGTTGACCTCAAGCTCGTTGCAGCTAACACGCTTCTGCCTTCAATTCTTGCGGGCAGCGGTCCTGATACGTATCTCGGACTCAGCGATAACGACGTTATCAACTACGCTATCCGTGGTGCGCTTGCTCCCATAGAGAATCAGGAGGGCTTTGATGAGGTTGCATCGACGCAGTTCAATAAGGCTGCAATGATGGTTCTTGGTATTGCAGACGCACAAGAGGTTATGCACTACTACGGACTTCCCGAAACGCAGACCTTCCCGATGATGTTTATCCGTACCGACATTCTTGCAAATCTCGGTATTGAAAAGCTCGATACTTGGGGAGATCTCCTTTCCGCAGCTACCGTTCTCAGCCAGAACAATATGACCATCGGTCTTTCCAACGACTATAAGATATTCCTCTATCAGATGGGCAGTGAGCTGTTCATTGACGGCGGAATGAGAGTCAACCTTGACTCCAACCTCGCACTTGATTCCTTTGAGACCATGTGCGATATGTTCACTCAGTACTCCTTCCCCTATAAATTCGACTTTGCAAACCGCTTCCGTACGGGCGAGATGCCCATCGGTATTGCCGCATATAACGCTACCTACAACCAGCTCATCGTATTTGCTACTGAGCTTCGCGGACTTTGGGAATTCGTTCCGCTGCCCGGCTATGAGTACGTAGATGAAAACGGCGAGACCAAGATCAACAACTGCTCCGTTTCTACCGTAACGGCAACCGTTATGATCAACAACGACGGCGCAAATGCCGAGGCGCTTCATCAGAAGGCTTGGGAGTTCATGAAGTGGTATTCGGGCGCTGATTGCCAGATCAACTACTCAAACGAGATGGTTGCTATCCTCGGTGACTCCGCAAAGCACGCTACCGCAAACGTAACCGCGCTTGACTCGATGCCTTGGACCAACAAGGAATACACGAACCTCAAGGCTCAGTTTGAGAACCTTGCTTCCATTCCTAACTACCCCGGCACGTACATCATTCAGCGTTACACTCAGTTCTCCTTCCTGTCTGCTTATAACGACAAGCTCGATCCTACCGACGACCTTCTCGGATACATTCCCGTTATTAATAAGGAAATATCTCGAAAGAGAGAAGAGTTCGGACTTGAAACCCTTGAGGTCGGAGAAACGCTGGCAAGCAAGCGTCAGTATATGATACTTGCGGCACTTGGCGCACTCGACGGACAGGGACTTACGAAGGCAGAGGAGGAAAGATACACCTCACTCGTTACCGTTATCAGCGACGCAGACAAGACGACCTACGCCGCAGAGATAGAGGCGCTTAAGAAGGCACTTTCCGACGTTCCTTCATATAAGGCTTATTGTGAGGACGTTTACATCGACGCTCTCAGAGCCGCAGGTGATGCTCTCAAGGCAGCAAACGGCGAGCTGTTTGGAAACATCAGCAAGTACGTCAACACCTGTGCTGACGCGCTGAAGTCGTATCAGGCATCTTACCCCGCTCCTATCGAGGGATAAAGCATTAGAACCAAAATCAACGTAAGGAGAAACAAGTACATGTCAAGTAACACAGCAACAAAA
Organism: Clostridia bacterium; assembly: GCA_017522125.1. GTDB lineage: Bacteria > Bacillota > Clostridia > Oscillospirales > CAG-272 > CAG-390. The sequence goes on from JAFXAC010000077.1 coordinate 49,572, forward strand.
AAGGCTGTATCCAGAAAAGATATGACACGCTGGCAGTGGACATGGAAAGAGATGAAGCGCAACTGGGTAGCGTACGTTATGATCGCTCCCTTCTGCATCGTTTTCACTCTTTTCACCGTAGCACCGGTTGTGGTCTCGCTTTTGATAAGCTTTACGGACTTTAACCTAATGCAGATCCCGAACATCGTGTGGCTGGATAACTACGTTCGCCTTTTCCTTGATGACGATCTTTTCCTGACTGCCATCAAAAACACGTTTATCTTCGCAGTAATCGTTGGCCCCGCTTCCTATTTGATGTCACTTATGGTCGCGTGGTTCATCAATGAGCTTAGCCCTAAGATCCGTGCTGTCGTAACGCTCATATTCTACGCCCCCTCCATTTCAGGTCAGGTTTATCTTATTTGGGGTACGCTTTTCTCCAGTGACTCATACGGCTGGGTAAACGCAACGCTCCTTGACCTCAACCTTATAAGCGAGGAAATAGCGTGGTTTGAAAACGCATCTTACATTATGCCGCTTTGTATAGTGGTTGCCCTCTGGACCTCGCTTGGAACCTCGTTCCTTAGCTTTATTGCAGGTCTTCAGGGTATTGACCGCTCGATGTACGAGGCAGGCGCGGTTGACGGTATCCGCAACCGTTGGCAGGAGCTTTGGTACATAACCCTGCCTTCCATGAAGCCGCAGCTGATGTTCGGTGCGGTCATGTCCATCACAAGCTCCTTCGGCTTCGGCGGAGTCGTTACCGCACTTTGCGGATTCCCCTCCACCGACTATGCCGCTTGGACCATTACTCACCACCTCGAAGACTACGGAGGACAGCGTTTTGAGGTTGGATATTCTTCGGCAATAGCAGTTGTGCTTTTTGCCATCATGATCGGAGCCAACGGCTTGGTCAAGAAAATCTTGTCAAAGGTAGGACAGTGATATGGCAAAGAAATTAAGAACCAGAAAGCATAAGGTCGTACTTAACCGTTCGGCCGGTGGCGATGCGGGTATCACTGTAATCCTTACTCTGCTTGGTGCGTTCATGTTCCTCCCCATGTTCTACGTTATCATGCAGTCGCTGAAGCCTCTTGACGAGCTTTGGATGTTCCCACCCAGATTTTACGTTATCAACCCCACGCTCTCCAACTTCGGTGATCTTTTCACCCTTATGAACACCTCCTGGGTACCGTTCTCACGTTACATATTCAATACTGTATTCGTGGCTGTAACGGGTACCGTAGGAAACCTGTTCTTCGGATCGCTTGCCGCATACGCACTCGCAAAGATCGCGTTCCCCGGCGGCAAGACGATATTCAAAACTATCCGTATGTCGCTGATGTTCCATCAGACGGTTACGCAGACTACTAACTTCATCATCATGAGTGCGCTCGGTATGCTTGATACCCAGTGGGCTATCATCATTCCCGCATGGGGCTCCACTCTCGGTCTTTACCTGATGAAGCAGTTTATGGAAACCAACGTTCCCAACACCGTTCTTGAGTCCTCAAGACTTGACGGCGCAAGCGAGCTTAAGACCTTCTGGGTCATCGCAATGCCCATGGTTAAGCCCGGTTGGCTTACTCTTATCGTTTACTGTTTCCAGAACCTTTGGAACTCCGGCTCCTCGATCTACATTCACTC
>JAFXAC010000078.1 GCA_017522125.1 Clostridia bacterium
ATTTGTGCCGCCGTTCATCTCATTTAGCTTTTGCTTCCATGCATATTCATCAAAATGCTGATAGCAGGCTTTGTTATAGGGTGATGAATTCTTCGTTCTTCCGAAATAATGACCTTTTCCGCAAAGATTATAATAATATGAATATTTTTCGCCGTCGTAGGGTCTTACGTCGTACGGAAGATCAAAGTACGTGTACTCCGCATCGGTTATATAAACCTGAACCGGGAACAGACGGTCGACCTTTATAAGCGCCGTTTTTATGACGTTTTCGGGGGGACACCACTCGCAAGCAACGCCGCCCGTGACAACGTCGTAATCCACGAGAACGTGAGTGTCGCAGTATTCCGTCGGCTCGGTTCCCTTGATGAAATAGCCCGTTTCGGCACGATTACCTCGCGGGTCGTGCGTGCACGCCTCAGCTACAAGCTTGCCCGAATCCTTGCAGTAAAGACAAGTCACAAGGTCGTCGGACACGTTAAAGGTCTTAAGCGGCACAGTGCCGTTCTTTGCCGCCTCAAGATGCTTCTGATGCGCCTGCTTCATAACGACGTCCCAAAGGTCGACCGCGGGGTTAGTCTTGAGTCCCGACAGAGCCTTGGGATACTCGTAGCCGTACCAAACGCCGCAGATATAGTAGGGGGTGTATCCCACGATCCAACGGTCGTAGTCATCTCCCGCCGTACCTGTCTTTGCTCCGAAATCAACGCCGAGCTTTTCAAAGTCGGTATACGAGCTTGCGGTACCTTCTGTGATGACGGTGCGCAATATCTTATTCATAACGCTTGCAGTCTCTTGGCTGATAGCGACGGTTCCCGAGTATTTGTTTTCAAGAACGACCTCGCCGTAGCTGTCGGTGACCTTAAGGTAAGAATTGGGGCTATTATAAATACCGTCGTTTGCAAATATCGAATACGCCGCCGTCAGCTCACGCACGGTAAGACCGTAGTTAAGCTGACCGAGAGCCAGCGCCGCATAGTCCTTATCCGAAAGGACGGTTCCACTCTCAAGCCTCTTGCTCTCTATCAAGCTTTCGATTCCTACGGTATCGTGACAAAATCTGAAGTAGCGTTCAAGTCCGACTTCGTCAAGCACCTTTACGGCTACCGAGTTGAGCGAGCGCGAAACGCCGTACCACAGCGTAGTAAGTCCACGGTATTTTCTGCTTGCGTTTTGAGGCCAAGCAGTCTTATTGTTATAAAACTTGAACGGCGAATCGTCGTACACGCTTGCGTAATTTGCAATACCGTATTCTATTGCGGGAGCGTAGACAGCCAAGGGCTTTATCGACGATCCAGGAGATCGCTTGGTCTGTGTCGCGTAGTTTTGAATTCTGTTTGCGGTCTTTTTGTCTCTTGATCCGACGACCGCAAGCACGTCGCCCGTTTCGGGGTCGATGATGATTCCCGCCGATTGCGCTCTAAGTCCAGAGGTTGCCGTAGGGAAATTGCTTGAATCGGTAAATTCCTCCTCGAGAAGCGCTTGAAGCTCGAGATCGACGAGCATATAGATATTAAGTCCGCCGTTGTATACCATAAGAGAGGCGACCTTCGGGGAATATCCCTTTTGCTCAACGAGATCGTCAATAACGTCCTGTATCGCCATATCGGTATACCACGAGTTTACAACAGCCGTTTCCTTAGTAACGGGAGGCTTCGTAACAAGCTCCTTGCCGTACGCATCGTCAAACTCACGTTGCGTGATAAGTCCTTGGTCGAGCATTTCGGCGAGAACCGTGTTTCGACGGGTCGCATTCTGCTCGGGGTGCGTCAGCGGGTTGTAAAGCGAGGGGTTCTTGGTTATACCCGCGATCGCGGCGCACTCGATAAGAGTAAGCTCGGAAACGTCCTTAGAAAAGTAATTGTACGCCGCCGCTTGAACTCCGCTTGAGCCGTTACCGAAGTTTACGACGTTGAGATACAGCTCAAGTATCTCTTCCTTTTCCATCTTTGTTTCGATGTCGAGCGCCCAAAAGATCTCCGTTACCTTTCGCTGAATGGTATAATCGTCCTCGTGCGTCATATTCTTAACGAGCTGTTGCGTCAGGGACGAGCCGCCGTAGCCCGATTCAGCAAAGCCGAGGAAGAAGTTTGCGCCTGCGGCTATAGTACGCTTCCAGTCGACGCCGTCGTGCGTTCTGAAGCGCTTGTCCTCGATAGCTATCACGGCGTTTATCATATTTTCGGGGATATTTTCGTACTTAACGTAGATAGAGTCCTTGTCACCCTGAAGGCGCTGATCCTCAAGCTCTATCGCCTCACCGACGCGGCCCGTTCTGTCGTCAAATTCATAGTAGAAGATACGGGTGGTCGTAGACGAGATATTTAGCTTGAAAAAGGACATATCCGCTTCGGTTTCGATGTAGTTTCCGATATATATCGAAAACGCACTCACGACGATAACGCCCGTAAGAACACCTATCAGAATTATTGTTATCAGAACGTTGGCAAATATCTGCAAAAATTTCAAAAAGCCGCTACGGGCAACTCGCCCTGCTTTTTTTGTTTCACTAAGCCAATTTATTTTTTGGTTTTCCATATTTTTCTCCGATTTGTTTTTTCGGTACACGTTACATATTATCACATCTTTTTGAATATTTTATGAACTTCGCAGGATAATAATATTCAAAGAGCAAAAAAATATGTGAAAAGAAAGGACTTTTAGCATGAATAAAAGAACACTTCTTATTTGTTTTGTTATTACGGCGATACTTTCTCTTATGGTTTCCACGTTTTCGGTTTTCGTTGCCGCAAGAGCTTATCTTGCAACCAATGCGCCAAAAGCTCCGATAAAAAGCGAAGAAACGGAAGGCACACCAAATGAAAACGCTACAACGACTGCGCCAAGCTCCAACGTCGAAACGGAGAGCGCGCCCGACGACACCGACGTATCCGACGACGTGGGAGAGGACGTTTTGGTTGGCGCGGGTGCTGAAAAGAAGCCGAAATACACCTTGAAATACGACGGTAGCAATCTTTCGATACTTGCCGACGACGGCACGGTCCTTTACTCAAGAAAAGCACCGTCGGGCAAGCCCGCGGAAAGCGAGCTTGCGGCACTGACCGAGGGAATAGCCTTTTCGGATTACAGCGCGGCGCTCTCGGCTATATACGACCTTATATCGTAAGCTATCTCGTGGCTACGGCATCCTCGCCAACAACGTCGGCGAGCGCCTTCAATATATACGGCGTGGCGTCGATGCCGTGAGTATGCTCCTTATACTCTGCCCTATCGGCAAAATAGAAGGACACCCTTATATTGCCCTCAAATATCTCCACGAGATTGAGGGCTTTTTTATATATCTCGGAATTTTCGGACGGAACCTTTATATAGACCACGGAAACCGCTTTTTTCGTCGGTTTGGGTTGCGGTACGCTTGTCCTCGGAGTTTCCGTAACACGCTTTTGCGATTCCTCGTTGGTTCGCAGAGGCAAAACGGCGTTGAGCAAGACCTTTGCGCCCTCTCCCTCTCTGACGGAGACCGTGCCGCTTATATAAACCGCCTCGTCAGCGCGAAGCGCGGCGGCGTATTTCTTGAACTTTTGCGGGAATACGACGACCTCAATAGAATCGTATCTGTCCTCAAGCCTTAAAAAGAGCATTTTTTCGCCGCTTCGGGTGTTTTTTACGGTAGTTGACGTTATCATTCCGCAAACGCCGACGTTCTCACCGTCGCAAACGGCGCACTCTTCCTCTGCGGCAAGCTCGGATAGCGGCGTAGGCTTCAATGACTCGATGTGGAGCGAATATCCGTCAAGAAGATGTCCCGAAAAATACATACCCGCCGCTTCTCTTTCAAGAGTAAGCAGCTCGCGCGTTGAAAACTCGGGGATATCGGGATAGGTGATATAAAGCGACTCCGCGCCCTCGTCCTCGCGTGCGAGGGAAAACATATCTATCTGACCGTCGATATTGCGTCTGTTACGGTCTGCGACCGCACCGAGAGAGGCATCAAGCGACGCGAGAAGCCTTGAACGGTAAACTCCGAGCGAATCGAATGCGCCCGCTTTTATAAGCGTTTCCACCATACGTCTGTTAAGGTCGCTTCCCGACATACGCGAGAGAAAATCGGCAAATGACGTAAATCTGCCGCTTTTTCGCTCTCTTATCATTGCGTCAACGAACTGACGCCCCACATTTTTAAGCGCAAGCAGCCCAAAGGTTATATCCTCGCCGCTGACGTGGAAGTCCGTCACACTGCGGTTGATATCGGGCGGAAGCACTCTGATCCCCGCGCGATTCGCCTCGGAGATATACTCCGCGACCTTTTCGGGAGTGCCGAGCACCGACGTAAGAAGTGCGGAAAAATACTCGCGCGGATAATGAGCCTTAAGGTACGCCGTGCGGAAGGAAATGACCGCGTAGGCTGCCGCGTGGCTCTTATTAAAGGCATAGCTTGCAAAGCTCGACATCTGACCGAACAGCTCGTCAGCCACGTCCGCGCTCATTCCGCGAGCCACAGCGCCCTCAATGAAGCTTGACCTTTCGGCCTCCATAACGTCTGCCTTTTTCTTCGACATAGCGCGGCGAACGAGGTCTGCCCTGCCGAGCGAATATCCCGCAACGGTGCGGAAGATATTCATTACCTGCTCCTGATACACGATACAGCCGTAGGTAGAGCGAAGTATCGGCTCAAGCATCGGGTGCAGATATTTTACCTTTTGGGGCGCGTTTTTGCCCTCGATATATTTAGGTATGGACTCCATAGGTCCAGGGCGGTACAGCGCAATGGCGGCAAGGATGTCGTCAATGCATTCGGGACGGAGCGAGGCAAGCATCTGCCGCATTCCACCCGATTCAAGCTGAAATACGCCCGAGGTCTGACCTGACGAGATAAGCTCGTAGGTCTTTTTGTCCGAGAGATCGAGCGACTCGATATCAAAGGTTGGCTCTCTTTCCTTTATCTGCTCGACGGCATCCTTTATTATCGTGAGATATCGGAGCGCAAGGAAGTCGAACTTCAAAAGTCCGAGCGCCGCAACGGTGTCCATATCAAACTGCGTAATTACAGCGCCGTTGCTTGCGGCAAGCGGCAGATACTCGGTAAGCGCCTTTTCGGTAATAACGACGCCTGCGGCGTGTATAGAGACGTTGCGTGGCATTCCCTCAAGTGCAGAGGCGGTATCAAGCAGTACCCTGACCTGCTCGGAGCTATCGTATTTTTCCTTTATCGCATCAAGCTTCAGCGCATCCTCAACCGTAACGTCGAGCGCACGCGGAACGAGCTTTGCGATAGCATCCACCTCGGCGTACGGCATACCGAGTGCGCGTCCGCAGTCGCGGATGGCGGCGCGTGCGGCAAGAGTACCGAAGGTCACTATCTGCGAAACTCTGTCAGCGCCGTATTTATCTTTAACGTATTCAAGGACCTCGTCCCTGCGGTTATAGCAAAAATCAATATCAATATCGGGCATACTTACCCTTTCGGGATTAAGGAAACGCTCGAAAAGCAAGTCGAACCTAATAGAGTCGATATCGGTAATGCCCGTGCAGAACGCCACGAGGCTTCCGCATCCCGAGCCGCGTCCCGGTCCTACGGGGATATCGGAGCGCTTGGCAAAATTGACGTAATCGGCAACTATCAAAAAATAGTCATCGTAGCCCATTTTGTGAATGACGGAAAGCTCGTATTCCACCCTCTCGCGGTACTCCGCGACAGTGTGTCCCGCGGCGGGGATCTTCCCTTCCTTTTCAAGGCGGCGAAGTCCGTCCTCGGCAATACGGCGAAGCTCCGCTTCCGCCGTGGTGTTCGAGGCTACGGGGTATGACGGTAGCTGTACCGTGTCAAAATTAAACTCGACGTTACATCTTTCGGCAATCTTCACGGTGTTTTCGATAGCTCCCTCAAAGCCGCCGAAAAGACGTTCCATCTCATCCGTTGATTTATAGTAAAACTCGTCGGTCTCAAAGCCGAAGCGTCCCTCGTCCTGCATAGTCGTTCCCGTCTGTATGCACATCATAACGGCTTGGACGCGTGCATCGCTCTTTTTAAGATAATGAACGTCATTCGTGGCAACTACGCCAAGTCCAAGCTCGCGCGCGAGCGAATAAAGCTCGGGAAGTATCTGTCTTTGCTCGGCTATACCGTGATTTTGAAGCTCGATAAAGAAATTGTCCTTACCGAATATCTTAACGTATTTTTCGGCGATCTGTCGCGCACGGTCGTAGTCGCCGCCCGTAAGTGCCGACGGGATCTCCCCCGCAAGGCAAGCCGAAAGCGCGATAATGCCCTCAGCGTGATCCTTCAGAAGCTCAGCGTCCACCCTCGGCTTTGAATAAAAGCCCTCGGTATACGCTTTTGAAACAAGGTAGATAAGATTTTTATATCCTATCTCGTTTTCGCAAAGGAGAACGAGGTGATGCGCTCCGCCCTCGCGCCCCGCTATCTTTTCAAAGCGGGAATTCGGGGCAACGTATACCTCACATCCTATTATCGGCTTTATATTCTCTTTTTTGCAGGCGCGCCAAAACTCCACCGCGCCAAACATTGCGCCGTGGTCCGTTATCGCGACGGCAGTATGCCCCTTCGCTCTTGCCGCCGCGGGTATGTCCTTTATGCGACAAGCCCCGTCAAGCAGGCTGTATTCGGTATGAAGGTGCAAATGTACAAAGCCCGACATAAGCTATCTCCTTTCTTACTTTATTTTTTCAGCCGCAGAAAGCAGCTTTTCCATTCTGTGATTAAGTCCCGACTTCGATATTGGCGGAACGTGCCTTTGCGCAAGCTCCGACAGCGGCATTTCGGGCTCTTCCTCCCTTAATATCGCCGTTTCCTTCAGCTCGTCGGAGAGCAGGTCGAATTTTCCCGATGCTCTGAGCTTTTTTATGGCTTCAAGCTGTAAGGTCGCCGCAGAGGTGGCGCGGCGTATGTTCTTTACCTCGCAATTTGATTTTCTGTTTACCTCGCCGCGCAGCTCTCTGACGAGCTTTTGCTGCATCGACGCCATAGCCGACACGCTTGCGCCGCCGATAGCCAGAACGTCCTCAACGTCCTCGGTACGACGGAACAGAAGCGAGGTAAGCTCGGTCCTACCCGATATTGACGGCACGTTACCCCTTGAGGTAAAAAAGGTCGCCGTGCGCATAGCTCTTTGAGGATCGCTTATTCTGAATTCAAGCCTTGACTCCTTTGAGGGATCGCTGATCCTTGCGGCAGACAGCAAAAGTCCCGCGCAAAAGGCAGAGCCGCATGCCTTGCACTTCAAAAACGGCAAAGTCTGCTCCGTTTTTTGTGCGTCGGAAAGCTCCGTAAGCGCGGCGGCGAGCTTTGAGGACACAAAGCCGAACTCCGCAACGCTCCTGCCGTAGCAATTCGTAACCTCGGGTGTTACCTCTCTGCCGAACTGCTCAAACAGCAGCCTTTGTACAAGTGGAGCAAGCTCCTTGCCCGTGATGCGAAGATAAACGGCATCTCCGATGCCGCACTCGGCGTTTATCATAAGACCCATGAGCAAAGCACGCCTACAGCATTGTGAGCTTGGAACGGATGCAAGTACCTCGTCCTTTACCTGTGATGAAAAGCTTTTCATTCTTCACTCACCGCGCATATCTCGCACTCAAGCTCCACCGAATAGGCGGCAAGCACGGCTTTTTTGATATGGTCAACGAGCGCAAGAACGTCCGATGCCGTCGCACCGCCTACGTTGATTATAAAGCCCGCGTGCTTTTGCGACACCTGCGCACCGCCGATGGTGAAGCCCTTAAGACCAAGATCCTCGAGCATCTTGCCGACATACATATCGGGCGCGGGACGCTTGAAGACGCTGCCTGCGCTCGGATATTCAAGCGGCTGTTTATCGCGGCGGCGACCCATAATGTCCTGCATATATGCGTTTATTTCGTTTTTATCGCCGTGGCGGAGCGCAAAGCGTGCGCTTATAACGGCGTAATTGGGGAAATCCCTGATAACACTGTGACGGTATGAAAAATCCGCGTCAGCCTTTGAAACCGTGAACACCTCACCGCTTGCGGTATCAAGCACACGCATATCGAGAAGCACTCCCGACACCTCGCCGCCGTACGCGCCCGCGTTCATACAGACCGCGCCGCCACAGCTGCCCGGAATACCGTATGCAAATTCAAGGCCCGTAAGAGATGCGTCCTTGGCGGCTACCGCCGCCTCGGTGAATGAATCGCCGCAAAGCACCGAGAGGATATTTCCGTCTACAGATATTTTTCTCATTTTTTTGGTAATTATAACCGCTCCGCGATAGCCTTTATCGGAAAACAGAAGATTCGTGCCGTTTCCGATGAGCATAAAGCGCACGTCCGCCCCTCTTAATGCCGCGACCGCCGCCAAAAGCTGAGCTTCCGTTTCGGGAAAGACCGCAATATCTGCGTTTCCGCCTATCTTAAAGCTCGTGCGCATACTGAGCGGAGCGTCCTTTTCAAAGCTTATTCCTTTGTCGGAAAGCGCACGGCAAGCAAGTGCCGTTTTTTCGCAAAAATTATTCAAAGCAGACCTCCGAGATCATTGTTCCTCTCCGAGCAAACGTGCTACCTCGGAGAGCTTTGTTACCGTATAAGTAATGGGAAGATCGGCGGGCTTTTCGTGTCCCTTGGGATTGACCCAGCAGGTGTCGATCCCGTAATTTACGCCGCCGAGAATATCCGAGGTCAGCGAATCTCCGATAACGAGAGCATACGCGGGATCAAAGCCGTCGATGCTATTTGCAACGTGGTCAAAAAACGCGCGTCCGGGCTTTTCGCAACCTATTTCGTCGGAAATAAATGAGTGGATAAAGTATTCCTTTATCCCGCTTTTTCCAAATCGCGAGTCCTGAATGACCTTTATTCCGTTTGTGATTATGTACATATCGTATTTGCCGTAAAGCGCGCGACAAAGCTCAAGCGCACCGTCGCAAAGGAAGCCGTACTTTGATAAGTTTTTAACGTACTCCCCTGCTATCGCCACGGGATCACCCTCGAGAGAATAGTGCTGACATAGCCTTTCAAAGCGCAAGACCTTAAGGCGTTCCTTGGTGACAAGTCCGCGTTCAAGGTCCTTCCAAAGACCGTCGTTTATCTTGCTGTACGTCATTACGACCTCGTCTGTTGCGGGCAAGCCCATACTGATAAGCGTATCGGTTATACCCGCACGCTCGGCGCGTGTGAAGTCAAGCAGCGTGTTGTCTGCATCAAAAAGCAACCATTTATATTTTTTCATAAAATCACCTTTTTCCATAACAATCCATTTAACATTATACAACAAAAACGCCCTCATTTCAACCTTTAAAACGATAATTATAAAAATTATTTTCTGCTATTGAAATTTAATATTATTTGTGCTATAATTTATATATATGTGCCTTTTTAGGAGAATGATATGTTTACGATCGGTGTTACGGGTCCAAGCGGTGCGGGCAAATCCCACTTCTGCTCTCTGTTTTCGAATATGGGCTTTTCCGCCATTGACTGCGACGAGGTTTATCACGAGCTTACGGACGCACCCTCTCCCTGCACGCGTGAGCTTTCGGCGGAGTTTGGGGACGGTGTTTTGCTCCCCTCGGGTGCGCTTGACAGACGCGCTCTCGCGAAGGTCGTTTTTGCTCCCGACGCAAGGCACAAGCTCGATAGACTTAACGCCATTACGCACAAATACGTTCTTGATGAGGTACGCCGCCGCATAGCCGCGCTTTCTCCCGACTGTCGCGGAGCGCTCGTTGACGCGCCGCTGCTTTTTGAATCGGGCTTTGACAAGGACTGCGACCTTACCGTTGCTCTTCTTGCGCCGAGAGAGATGCGGCTGTCAAGGCTCTCCAAGCGCGACGGCTTGTCAAAAAGCGCCCTGTGTGCGCGGCTCGATGCCGCCAAGAGCGACGAGTGGTATTCAGAGCGTTGCGACGTTACGGTGTATAACGCGGGGGACGCGGACGCACTTTGGGCATCGGTCCTTGATATCGCAGAGAAAATCAAAAACACGTAGGATAACGATGAGAAAAACATTTATAAACTCGCTGATCATAATCATTATAATCGCGCTATCTATAGGCTGCGGCTTCCTTTACGACCATATAGCCGACACCTATCAGAGAAACAAGTATCCGCGCGAATACAACGATACCGTCAGCGTCCTTTCGCTTGAATACAGAGTCCCGACGTGGGCTATCTACACCACGATAAAAATGAGAAGCGACTTTGATCCGTCGCTCAAAACCGAGGACGGCGGCATCGGGCTTTTCTCCCTCACGGCAGAGCAATACGCCGAAATAGGCGATGAGCTTGACCTTGCCGTGGACGCAGGGCTTCTTTACGAGCCCGAAACGAACCTTCGCTTCGGCACGTATTGGCTAAGCTCGCTTTATATAAAATACGGAAATTGGGATTGCGTTTGGGCGGCTATCCACATCGGTGAGCCGACGGTCGACGAGTGGCGCTGGAATGCGAATTACTCAAACGCGGACGGCACGCTAAAAAACATTCCCAACGAGGAGACCGCCGAGTATATCGAAAACGCAAATGAGATCGCGGAGATATACCGCAAGCTTTACGATTGATTTTAATTTACGGAGGATATAAAAATGTCAGAAACCAAAACCCCTGCGCAGGCATCTCGCGAACTTACCTACAAAAAGGAGACCGTATATGCAAAAAAGGACTCCGCCTTCATTGACGAGGCTTATCAGTACGCCAAGGATTACGTGAAATATCTTGACGCTTCCAAGACCGAGCGCGAGGCAGTCGTTGCTTCTATCGCGCTTGCAGAGAAGAACGGCTTCGTTCCCTACGCATTCGGCGACGAGATCAAGGCGGGCGGCCGCTACTACTACAACAACCGCGGAAAGAACATCTTTCTCTTTGCTATAGGAAGCGAGAGCGTAGCCAACGGAATACGCATTTCCGCCGCGCACATCGACTCCCCCCGTCTTGACCTTAAGCAAGTTCCTCTCTATGAGGAAAGCGGAATGTGCTTCCTTAAAACGCATTACTACGGCGGAATCAGAAAGTATCAGTGGGTAGCCACCCCCTTGGCACTTCACGGCGTTGTCGTTCGCGCCGACGGAAGCACCGTTAACGTAACCATCGGCGAGGACGAGGGCGATCCCGTGCTTTACATCAACGACATCCTTCCCCACCTCGGCAAGGAATCCGACAAGAAGCCCCTCGGTGAGGCTATTGCGGGCGAAAAGCTCAATCTCCTTATCGGAAGCCGCCCCATCGCCGACGAGCCCGACGGTATAAAGCTCAACGTGCTTTCCATTCTTAATGAAAAATACGGTATTTGCGAGGAGGATCTCCTTACCGCAGAGCTTTGCGCAGTTCCCGCAGGAAACGCACGCGACGCGGGACTTGACCGTTCCATGATATGCGGCTACGGACACGACGACAGAGTTTGCTCCTACCCCGCCCTTACCGCGCTTTTCGAGAGTCTTGATTCCCCCCACACCATGATGTGCATTCTTGCCGACAAGGAGGAGGTCGGAAGCGACGGCAACACGGGTATGCAGTGCGACCTGATGCTTGATATCATCGACGCTATTGCCGCCTCTCAGGGTGTAAGCGGTGCCGTTGTGCGCGCTAACTCCAAGTGCCTTTCCGCCGACGTTTCCGCGGCGTACGATCCCAATTTCTCCGAGGCGTTTGAAAAGCGCAATTCCGCCCTACTTTCCTGCGGCGTAGTGCTTACCAAGTACACGGGCGCAAGAGGAAAATCAAGCACCAACGACGCCTCTGCCGAGTACATCGGTTGGCTGCGCTCCGTTATGGCAAAGGACGGCGTGGTCTGGCAGGCAGGTGAGCTTGGCAAGGTCGATTTCGGCGGCGGTGGAACGGTTGCAAAATACATTGCAAACCACAATATCGAAACCGTTGACCTTGGCGTTCCCGTAATTGCTATGCACGCGCCCTACGAGGTCATCTCGAAGGTCGACCTCTACGAGGCACACCGCAGCTTCTCCGCATTTAACCGCTACTGATGCTTAAACGCTTAAAGGAAACCGAGGAAAAATACGTCCTCCTTTCAGCTATGCTTGAGGACAGCGCCGTTATCTCCGATATTGAAAAATATACGGGTATTCTCCGCGAATACAAGGCGCTGACTCCCATAGTTACGAAATACCGCGAATATCTGCGTGCCGTTTCCGACGTTGAGGAAGCGCAGGAGCTTTTAGGTGCGCCCGACGCGGATATCCGCATTCTTGCGCAGGAGGAGCTGTCCCTTGCAAAGGAGCGCGTGCGCGTGGCGCACGAGCAGCTGCAGATAATGCTCCTTCCTCGCGACGAGAACGACGATAAAAATATCGTCGTCGAGATACGCGCCTGCGCGGGCGGCGACGAGGCGGCACTTTTTGCATCCTCGCTGTTCCGTATGTACTCGATGTATTGCGAGCGCGCAGGTTTTAAGCTCTCCGTTGCTACGGCTAACGAAACGGGGCTTGGAGGCTACCGCGAGATATGCTTTACCATAGACGGCGACGGCGCGTATTCGCGCTTCAAGTTTGAATCCGGCGTGCATCGCGTTCAGCGCGTTCCCGAAACCGAATCGCAGGGGCGCATTCACACCTCTACCGTTACGGTTGCGGTATTGCCCGAGGCAGATACCGTTGAAATAGACATTCCCCCGTCCGACCTTGTTTTCGAATCCTGCAAATCAAGCGGCGCGGGAGGTCAGCACATAAACAAGACCGAATCCGCCGTGCGCCTTACCCACAAGCCCACGGGAATCGTTATCGAATGCCAACAGGAGCGTTCACAGTTCCAAAACAAGGAAAAGGCGCTAAAGCTACTGCGTGCAAAGCTCTATGACATAAAGCGCACCGAGCAGGAAAACGCGATAGCGTCCACGCGCCGCTCGCAGGTCGGAAGCGGCGACAGAAGCGAGAAGATACGAACCTATAATTATCCGCAAAATCGCGTTACCGACCATAGAATAGGACTTACACTCCACTCGCTCGACAGCTTTCTTGACGGAGCGATAGGAGCTATGATGGACTCACTTATCGCCGCCGATACTGCCGAAAAGCTCAAAAACGGAGAAAACAATTCTTTTTAACTGACGTAAGGTACTTTATGAAGACCGAAATATTAAAAATAGACGCAAGCGCCGTCACGTCCGAGGCGCTCCTTGGCGCGGCACAAACGATCAAGCGGCGCGGCACGGTGGTTTTTCCAACAGAGACCGTTTACGGTCTTGGTGCGGACGCGACCTGCGCTGAAAGCGCAAGGAAAATATACGAGGCAAAGGGGCGTCCGTCCGACAACCCACTTATCATTCACATCTGCGAGCCGCGCGATGCCGAGCCTTACGCCGTGACCTCTGCGCTTTATTACCGCCTTGCCGAGCATTTTATGCCAGGGCCGCTGACGGTAATTATGCCTAAAAAGGATACCATACCCGACACGGTCACGGGCGGACTTGACAGCGTTGCCGTGCGTTGCCCCTCGCACCCTATAGCACGCGAGCTTATACGCCTTTCGGGGCTTCCGATAGCCGCGCCGTCCGCTAATATATCGGGCAGTCCCTCTCCGACCTGCGCCGCGCACGTCATAGAGGATATGAACGGCAAGGTAGATTGCATAATCGACGGCGGCGAATGCGCGGTGGGGGTGGAATCCACCATAGTAAAGCTGACGGGCGAGGACTCTCTCGTGCTTCTGCGCCCCGGTGCAGTAACCTACGACGCGCTTTGCTGTGTATGCTCCGACGTCAGCGTTTCAGATGCTGTGACTCATATGCTGAAGGAGAACGAGCGTCCGCTTTCCCCCGGAATGAAATACAGGCATTACGCCCCCGCAAAGCCCCTCGTCCTCGTTGACGGCAGTGCCGATGCACGCCTTGCATTCTTTAAGGAAAAGCAAAAAAGCGAGAGCTGTGTGTTGATCTGCTACGACGAGCAGGCAAGCGAGCTTGGCGGAGGTACGATATGCATCGGCGCAGAGAATGACCTTGAAACGCAGGCACACCGCATTTTTGCCGCGCTCCGTGAGTCAAACGGCGTGGAGGGCGAGCGAATTTATGCCAACCTGCCCTCTACCGAGGGATACGGTCTTGCCATATATAACAGACTTATCCGCGCGGCGGCTCACACCGTCATTAAACTCGAAAAATAATCATTTTCTATATTTAAGGAATTCAAAATGGCTAAGAAGAAAAAAGTTGATGAAAAACCGATTCCCGCGCCACACGCGCCCGCAACCGACCAGCTTATAACAGATACTATTGAGAAAAACTATATGCCATACGTTATGAGCGTTATAGTTTCAAGAGCCATACCCGAAATAGACGGCTTCAAGCCCTCGCACAGAAAGCTCCTTTACACGATGTACAAAATGGGGCTTATGACGGGTCCTCGTACGAAGAGCGCGAACGTCGTGGGACAGACGATGAAGCTCAACCCCCACGGTGACGCGGCGATCTACGAAACGATGGTGCGCCTTACCCGCGGAAACGCTTCTCTGCTCCACCCATTCGTTGACTCAAAGGGCTCGTTCGGAAAGCAATACAGCTCAAGCATGGTCTACGCCGCGTCGCGTTACACGGAGGTAAAGCTCGACAAATTCTCCGCAGAGCTTTTTGACGGCATAGACAAAAACGCCGTAGATATGATAGACAACTACGACGGCACGATGAAGGAGCCCGTGCTTCTTCCCACCACCTTCCCGAACATTCTCGTCACGCCGAACCTCGGTATCGCCGTAGGTATGGCGTCAAACATATGCTCCTTCAATCTTGCGGAGGTCTGCGACGCTACTATCGCCCTCCTTCGCCACCCAAAAATTGACACCGACAAGCTTCTTGACATTATGCCCGCGCCCGATTTCCCAGGCGGCGGCGAGATAATTTACGACCGCGAGGCAATGCGAAAGGTCTACGAAACGGGCTCGGGCCCCGTAAGGATACGCGCACGCTATCGCTATGACAAGGAAGCCAACTGCATAGATATTCTTGAGATCCCCTACTCTACCACCATTGAGATTATAATGAAGCGTATCGGGGATATGATAAAGGACAATCAGCTCAAGGAGGTCGTTGATTTCAGAGATGAAATTGACCTTTCGGGCTTCAAGCTCACGCTCGACCTGCGCCGCGGAGTCGACCCCGACGCGCTGATGCTCAAGCTTTTCAAAAACACGAAGCTTGAGGACTCGTTCTCCTGCAACTTCAACGTTCTTATAGACTCCGTTCCGCGTCAGCTCGGCGTAATGGACCTTCTGCGTGAGTGGATAAAATTCCGTTGCCTTTGTCTTAGCCGCGAGCTTACGTTCGAGCTTCAGAAGAAGCAGGACAAGCTACATCTCCTCTTGGGACTTGGCAAGATACTGCTTGACATAGACAAGGCTATCCGCATAATCCGCGGAACCGAAAAGGATTCTGACGTTATCCCCAACCTCTGTAAGGGCTTTGGCATAGACACACGTCAGGCTGAATTCATCGCGGAGATAAAGCTGCGCAACCTCAACAGAGAGTACATTCTTAACCGTGTAAACGAGATCGACGCCCTGCGAAAGGATATTGCCGACATTGAGGCTACGCTTGCTGACGAGCTTAAGCTGAAAAAGCTCATTGCCGACCAGCTTACCGCTATTAAAAAGAAATACGGGCAGGAGCGTCGCTCCTCCATCGTTTCCTCCGAGGATATATCAGTTTACAACCCCGAGGAGCATATAGAAAACTATCCCGCGCACTTCTTCCTTACCGCTGACGGATACTTTAAGAAGATCACCAAGCAATCCCTTAAGGGTAATGACGAGCAGAAGCTTAAAGAGGGTGACAGGATAATAGCGGAGTTTGACGGCGAGAACGTTTCAGAGCTTGCTTTCTTTACGAACCAAGGTCAGCTGTACCGCTGTCGCGCTCTTGATATCCCCAACTGCAAGGCTTCGGAGCTTGGTGAATATCTCCCCGGAAAGCTCGGCTTTGACGAAGGCGAAAAGCCCATCTTCGTTCGACTTGGCACAGAGTGGCCCGACGACAAGCGTATGGTTTTCGTGTTCGAAAACGGCAAGGGCGTAAAAGTCCCCCTCTCCGCATACGCGGTAAAGGGCAAGCGCAGAAAAATGACGGGAGCGTACTCGCCCGCTTCCCCTGTAGTGGGCATTTTCGAGGAGGACAAGCCGTTTGAGCTTCTTATAGTTTCCTCAAACGACCGCGCCATCGTCCTCTCCACCTCTCTTATTCCCGAAAAGACCACGAGAACCTCTATCGGCTCACAGCTTATCACGCTTAAAAAGGGCGCAACGGTTTCTGCCGTTATATCCGACTTCGCCGACAGATTTGAAAGCACCAAGGGCTACAAAAAGCTAAAAATACCCGCAACTCCCGTTCTTCTCGTTGAAAAGGATATGGAGAAAATGCAGATCCAGATGGACGTCTGATCCCAAAAGGAGAAATGAATGAAAAATAATAAGATCAAAAAGGAACTAAAGCGATCAACGGCTCTTATTCTGGCGTTTTTGCTTGCCTCGTGCTGCTCGCTTGCCGTTTATGCAACGGTAAGCTACGACAGCTCTCAGGACCCCGTCGTCTCTCTGTCGGGTATGCAGGCATACGTCACCGAAAAGATCGATGAATTAAAAACCATCGTTTCAGGCATCGACCTGCGCTTGCAGGCGCTTGAGCTTGCCTACTCCACGGGCAACGCTCCCTCGGGCGGCGGAAGCGGCGGAGGCACCGAGGCGTTGCAATCCCTCCTTGACCGCATAAGCGCACTTGAAAACAAGACCGCGGAGCTTGAAAGCGCAAACACCGCTCTGAAAAACTCGCTTGACAGCACCAAGGAGGAGCTTAGCGATATGATAGCGGAGCTTGAGGGACAGTACAACTCCCTTTCCGCCGAGCTTAACTCTCTGTCCGATCAGCTTTCAAAGCTCCAAGGACAGTTCACCTCGCTCAAGAGCGACGTTTCTACCCTTTCAAATGATTTCAAGCAGCTTTCTACCATCTCAACAAAGCTCAATTCTCTTACGAACAAGGTCAACAACTTGACCTCCGCAAGCGGAGATATCGGAAAGCTCAAGGCTCAATGCGAGCAGCTCCAAGCAGACATGGACGTGGTTTTGCTCAAGGCGGGAACTCTTTATAAGCCCGTTTTCGTTCCTTACGGCGCAACCATTCGTGCGCTTGCCGACGAGGACTCCGTGCTTGTAGTGCTTCGTTCAGGCTCTGCCGTTGCGGTGTCGCCCTTTACTGCGGCGGGAACTGCGCAAGGTCTTAACGACCTTTCCGACGGCAATGAGCTTTACGACGGCGAAAATCTTACCCTTTTCCACAACGTCCTTATCCCGCGCGGCGGAGAGGACGGCAGAGGTGTTACCATTACGTCCTTTGACGGCGCATACGTTATGATAGGAGGCAACTATGTCATTCTTCAGCCGTAAGACCGCGTCGGGACAAAAGCTGTGGGTGCGCATTCTTGCGCTATTCCTTGCCGCCCTTATGGTTCTCGGCTCGGCATATATGGTCTTATCGCTCATCCTATCAAGCTCTGCCGCAGAGGGCTCGCTTGAATCCTATGCCTTTGAGTCATCGGTTAAAAACAAAGAGTTTTACGTTGCCGTAGGCATTCGATACGGCTCGAGCGTGAGCGTTTCGCACGCATTTACCGCCCCGTACGGCTTCGTAGCGGGTGAGGCATATATTGAAAAAGGAAACAGACGCAGCTTTACCCCACTATACTTCATCGACACCGCCGCCGTCGTAGTGGCGTGCGATGCAAATCTTTCCGTGCTTGCGGGTACTTGCTCGCTTGCGGAAACTGCGGCAAAAACCGACATCGGCGCGTATCACATTGAGCTTACGCTGGACGAGGGGAATATTTGGGACTCGCTTAACGAGCTTTCTGCCGCATACGCGTTTGATTACGAGCACGTTTTCCCCGCATATAACAACGGCGTAAGGTCCGTGCGCATCGGCGCTTACTTCGACTATACCGCGGCAGGAGATGCCGCCGCACTCATCAGCGACACGCTTGAGGGGTACACCGTTTCGGTCGCTTCTCCGTCAAGCTCGGGAATCACCGTTCTTAATACCGATTGCGACACTATTCTGTTTGAGCATTCGGGCGACGGAGATTACATCGGTGCTATCGCTCCGCAGCAAAAGGCGGATGCCGAGATAGCCTATACTCTTTATTCTACTACGGGATATATGTACCCCGGTGTATTTTGCTTCAGAAGATACATAACTGACAGCTACAACGGCTTGACGCTTATAAATCTCACCGACCTGCAAAGCTACGTCGAGGGTGTTCTTCCCAATGAGATAATAACGAGCTGGCCGCTTGAAACGCAAAAGGCGTTTGCCATTATCGTTCGCTCCTATACGGCGGGTAATATCGGACAAAAATTTTCGTCCTACGGCTTTGATTTAGTCAACACCGCTGCCAATCAGGTATATCGCGGTCGAAACCAGATAACCGCCAGAGTCTCGCAGGCAGTTGCCGAAACTAAGGATATGATACTTGTTTGCGACGGTGAGATGATAACGGGATACTACTCCTCCTCGCAGGGCGGATGGGCGGTTGACTCGAAGTACGTTTGGAGTGGCTCGACGGGTCCATACATTATAAATCAACCAACCCCGTGGGAAAAGTACGCCAACGTAAATCGAGGCTTCTGGAACTTTGAAATGACTCAAAAGGAGCTTTTGCAGGGCTTTGGAATTTACAATTCGGGCGACAAGGTCAAGGACGTGAGCCTTGAATTTGCGGGAGATTCCCCTTACGTTTATAAAATGAGCGTCACCGACAGCAAGGGTAACGTGGGAACGAAAACTCGTTGCAGCAAGGTCGTCGGCGTTATGAACGATTACGGAGCATATTCCGCTAATTTCCTTATCGGCAAGGGCTCACTTGAGTACACCTACGACAAAGTGGTTTCCACAAGGATAATCCCCCTTGAAACCTCTTATGCGGAGAATATGAGCATATATACCGCAAACGGAGTTGCCGTCGAAAACTCAAAAAGGTTTAATTTCTTCACCTCGTTGGGACAAGCTTTCTCCAATCTTTCAAGCTCGCTCTACGTTCACACCGCCAACGGAACAGCCATACTGACGCAGGACGTTGAGATACCTACGACAAGCACGCCCGACGAAAA
Organism: Clostridia bacterium; assembly: GCA_017522125.1. GTDB lineage: Bacteria > Bacillota > Clostridia > Oscillospirales > CAG-272 > CAG-390. The sequence goes on from JAFXAC010000078.1 coordinate 19,033, forward strand.
CGGCTACTACACTTACGTTTGCGATTATGGAGATTTTCTCATCGTTACCGATCTTCAGCAGGTGACACAGACCTTCAAGGCCTCAACAAGCTCAAACTACGTCGTAGTCGGTCGCGGCTGGGGACACGGAGTAGGAGTAAGCCAGTACGGAACGGCTCATCTCGGTCAGGCGGGGGCTATGTATCACCACATACTTGCCGCGTACTACCCCAACACCGAGCTTGCTAATTTCTACGATTATCTTGATTAATTTCTACATTATAATATTAAAGAGGAACTGAACTTGGAAAAACAAGAAATTCTCCGATACGTTGACCACACTCTGCTAAGCCCGACGGCGACCGAGGCAGAGATACTCGCGATATGCGATGACGGAATAAAATACAACACGGCGTCCGTGTGTATCCCCGCATCGTTTGTAAGGACCGCGGCAGACTACGTCAAGGGCAAGATAGCAATATGCACCGTTATCGGTTTTCCCAACGGATACACCACGACCGCCGCAAAGTGCTTTGAAGCCGCCGACGCCATACAAAACGGTGCTGACGAGATAGATATGGTCGTAAATCTCACGCTCGTGCGCGACGGTAAATTTGATGAGGTGCGTGATGAGATAGCCGCTGTCAAGAAGGTATGCGGCGACAAGATACTAAAGGTCATCATAGAAACGTGCTTGCTGACAGATGAAGAAAAAATAAAAATGTGCGCCGTTGTCGCCGAGGCGGGTGCTGATTTCATCAAGACCTCGACGGGCTTTTCCAAGGGCGGAGCAACGCGTGAGGACGTTGCACTTATGGCAGCAAACTGCCCACCTGACCTTAAAATCAAGGCGGCGGGCGGCATACGCTCCTTTGCGGACGCCGAGGACTTTATCTCCCTTGGAGCAACAAGACTTGGCACAAGTGCGCTCGTGAAGCTTATGAAGGCTGAGGCACTTTCCGACTATTGATTTTATTCGTATATTTTCGCATTATAATTCAAACTTTTTCAAAAAACGTGTTGACACAGCTTGTCTTTTGTGATATAATACTGCATTGGTACGGGAAAATTTTGTAATCCCGTCTCCTTACTGCAGACAAGATCTGCGGTCACAAGTCCATAGGGAGGTTAAATATGGAAAACGTAAAGACAAACTCTGCTTACGAATGTATGTTTGTTTCCGATCTTACCGGCGCACGCGATGCCGCTGAGACCGTTGCAAAGTTCGTAGGCCTCGTCGAGAAGAACGGCGAGATCATCGATGTCACCGAGTGGGGCAAGCGTCGCTTTGAGTACCCCATCAATGACAAGAACGAAGGCTACTACACGATAGTTACCTTCCGCGCAGACCCCTCTTTCCCTGCCGAGTTTGAGAGACTTCTCAACATCGACGAGAACGTAATGCGCTCCTTCATCATCAAGCTCGACGAGGAAGAAGTTGCTAAGGTAATCCGCCGCGCCGCTGACAAGGCTGCCGCTGCCGCTGCTGCTCCCGCCACGGAAGCACCCGCTGAGGAAGCTGTTGCTGAAGAAGCTGTTGCTGAAGAGGCTGTTGCTGAGGAAGCTCCTGCCGCTGACGCTGAGTAATTCCCCATTACAGTAGGAGTGAATTATGGCTAACCTCAATTTGAACAAAGTTATTCTTTGCGGTCGTCTTACCGGTAACCCCGAGCTTAAAACCACTCAGAGTGGAATTTCGGTAGTTTCCTTCACACTCGCTGTGAACCGCCGCTATCGCTCCTCCGAGGCAAATGCTCAACAGCCCCAAGCAGATTTTATAAATCTCGTTGCTTGGAGACAGACCGCCGAGTTTATTGCTCGCTATTTCAGAAAAGGCTCTGCCCTCTGCGTTACGGGCTCGATCCAAACAAGACGTTGGACCGACCAGCAGGGTCAGACGAGATACGCTACCGAGGTTATTGTTGACGAGGCTATGTTCGTTGACTCTCGCAGCGAGTCCGGAAGCCGCGATTCCGCCATCGACGGCGGCTACGCTCCCGAGCCCTTCGCTACCCCCGGAGCTGCTGAAAGTTTTAACGTCGTTGATAACAACGATGACCTTCCCTTCTAATTGGGAACAAACTAAATTGATAAGGAGTTTATAATTATGGATAGACAGGCTGAACGCGCACCTCGCGCCGCACGTCCCGCAAACGCTAACCGCAGAAGAAAAAAGGTATGCGTTTTCTGCGAGGAAAAGATAAGCTACATTGATTACAAGGATTCTGCTCGCCTTCGCAAGTTCATCACCGAGCGCGGCAAGATCCTTCCCCGCCGTATCTCCGGCACCTGCGCAAAGCATCAGCGCGAGCTTCAGAACGCTATTAAGCGTGCTCGTCACGTTGCACTTCTCCCCTACGTTGGAGACTGATTTGTGTAAATAAAAAATACGGTTTCGCTTTTGCGAAACCGTATTTTTTATATAAACAGCTTTCTGTGAAGCGACTCTCGCAAGGGCCTTGAAATAGCAATAACAATAAGCGCAAGACCTGCAAAAAAGCAAAAAATGAACGGGTACGGCGACCAGATGAACGAAAAGCTATCGTAAAAGGTGAGATTTATGAAAAATTCAAGCAACAGGCAATATCCCCCGATAGCGATAAAGCAACCGCCGAAAATATAGAGCAAGCCTTTTCTCACGTAGCGCATAAGCGTTACGAGAGCCGTTATGATAAGTCCCATAATGCCGAGCGCAGGAAACGCAAGGCTCAAAAACCAATCTCCACCCGTCATAAGATTTATATAAAGCAAAAGCGCACCGATCAAGGCGAAATCAATCGGAACGAATATCACGGGATTGGGGCGTGCAAACCACAACGGAAGAACTATTACGAAATAAGCCACAAGTATGCCGCCTACAGCATATCCCGACCAAGTAATTGCGCCGTTGAGGCGCAGGTCGCAAAACAACGTTATTACAATAGGCATCAGCGCAAGCACGGTCAAAATGAAAAGGACACCCTGTGGGCGCATATTTTCCTTTTCCTTAACAAAAGGCGGATAAGTCGGAGTTGCGTGAGCTTGCGTAATATCCGGGTGATATACGGTAGTGCCGCAAAGCGGACAAGTCTTTTCCGTATCTGCAAGCTCTACGCCGCATTTAATACAGTACATATCAATTCTCCTTTCATCGCCTATTGCTTTCGACCTTGGCGCGTATTCCTATCGCGCGAAGCTCCTCGTGAAAATAAAGCTCCAGCTTGGATTTTTGTATATCCCTTGTAAAGTTGATATACGTCTTCCCTTTATAGCTGAGTACTGCGCAGTTTTCGTGGGTATTGGGCAAAGCTCCTATGATGAAATCAAACCTATCCACGTATTTTTCAAGCTCCGATGGGATCTTAATTATTCCGAGATTTGAAAGGTCCATGACCGACTTTTTTTCGCCGACGGCATCGTAGACCGATTTCATAACGAAGTTTTTGATAAACAGCGGCATCACGCGGACAATAAGGGATTTTTCGCTATTGACGTTTTTCGTCAGGCGCATAGTCATTTCTTTTTTCGTCACGCCGAGCGCCATTTGATGATGCACTGCGTGACAAACCTCGTCAAAGCTCCACTCCCCAACGCGCGGGTCGATACCCGGCGTGAGATAAAGCGAAAAATTGCGAAGCGTTTGACTTCCGAAAAGGCGGCGCAGATCTACGGGAACAAGCACCTTTACCATTTTCTGATGTCTGCGAGCAACGTGAGAATCCTGTATTCTGCAGGTCGCGCGAATGATTGCGGCAGTCAAAAGCGTCGTTACGGACACGCCGTAGCTTCGCGCTGTTTCCCTTAACAGATCGGAATCTATTATAAACGTCGTCAGATTAACAAAGCCGTCCTTTTCGCGCACGCCGTCAATGTGATATGAATTAGGCTCGGCGCGGCTTTTGGACACGTCACCGCTGACCTCGAGAAAGCTGTCGCAAAGCTCCTCGGCACGCGGAGCTTCTCTACGGTCAAGCACGCCGTCGCTCACGGGTATGATAACCCCGTAGCGTCGTTCAACGTATTCGGCAATTAGCGACTTTAAAAACACAAGTCCGCCGTTTCCATCGGTGAGCGCGTGATAAAACTCGACTGCTATCCTGTTTTCATAAACGAGAACCTTCAGGGCGCATTTGCGTATCCTTTCAAACGGCATATACATAAGCGGATATGCGCCCTCGTCCTCTATTTCGGGGGCGCGGCGCAGCTCCTCCAGATAATACCAAAAAGCGCCCTTGCGAAGCCTTGCGGCGATAGAGGGAAAGCGAAGGACGGTGGTATCCAGAGCTTCTCGCAAAACGTCCCTGTCCACAGGCTCGGACATCGTAGCGGAAAGCCCGAACATATTATTCCAGCGTCGGCGGCGGGCGGCGGGATATATTTTAGCTGCGTTATCAAGCTTCATCCAACGCAAGCCTGCGCGTGAATCATTATTGTGCGCCATTCGCCGTCCTCCCTTCACTCGTTATCTTTCCTCTATCGGCATATATTCCTCTGCCTTTTTTACGTTTATGTACGCAGGACGGATTATCTTGCCCGCGTTTTGAATTTCTTCTATTCTATGTGCGCTCCAGCCGACGATCCTCGACACCGCGAAGATGGGGGTGAACATTTCATCGGGAAGTCCGAGCATACGGTAAACGAGTCCCGAATAAAAGTCAACGTTGGGGCTGACACCCTTATACATTTTTCTCTTTTCCGCGATTATCTCGGGCGCAAAGCTTGCGACCTTTTTGTAAAGCTCGTATTCCTCTTGACAATTCTTTTCAATGGACAGCTTTTTCGCGCAAGTTTTGAGTATCTCGCAACGCGGGTCGGAGAGCGAATAAACCGCGTGTCCCATACCGTAAATAAGTCCTGCCTTGTCGTAAGCCTGCTTTTCAAGGAGCTTTACGAGATAATCCTTTATCGCACCGTCGTCACGCGTGTTGATGCTTGCCTTCATATCGTCAAACATACGCACAACCTTGACGTTTGCTCCACCGTGGCGAGGGCCCTTAAGTGAGCCGAGCGCGGCAGAAATCGCCGCATAGGTGTCAGTTCCCGACGAGGTAACGACGTGCGTGGTGAAGGTGGAGTTGTTTCCTCCGCCGTGCTCTGCGTGGAGAACCAGCGCAAGATCGAGTATCTGCGCTTCAAGCGGCGTATACTGTCTATCCTCGCGCAGAAGGTTCAAAAGGTTTTCCGCGATAGAGATATCGGGGTCTGAAACGTGAATGAAAAGGCTCTTGCCGCGGTGGTAATGCTGATACGAATTATATGCATAGACCGCAAGCATATGGAAGGTAGATATAAGCTGCAAGCATTGGCGCAAAACGTTTTCAACCGATATATCATCGGGATTATCGTCATAGGCGTAAAGCGCAAGCACGCTTCGGGAGAGGATATTCATCATATCCTTGCCCGGTGCTTTCAGTATCATATCGCGCACGAATGATTGCGGAAGCGAGCGATAGCTTGCAAGCGTCCATTTGAACTCATCAAGCTCGTCCTTTGTAGGCAGCTTTGAGAAAAGGAGAAGATAGATGGCTTCTTCAAATCCAAAGCGTTTGCCATAAAATCCGTCAACGAGGGAGTTTATATTTATACCTCTGTAATAAAGCTCGCCCGGGCAAGGCACAAGCTCGCCATTTTCGTCAAGCCGTTTGGCTCTTACGTCGGAAACCTCGGTAAGTCCCGTGACTACGCCGCGTCCGTTAAGATCGCGAAGTCCGCGAAAAACTTGATTTTCCGCATACATCTGGGGTCTTATTCCATTGTTTTGGGAGGATAGCTCCGCCATCTTGCGAATATACGGGGTTATTTCGGAATAATTCATTTATTTTCCTCCTTATCGTTTTTATGCATCAGTTAAGAAAGCCCTCGAGTATTCTTTCCTCTGCCTCTGCCTCGCTAAGACCGAGAGTCATAAGCTTGAGGAGCTGCTCACCCGCTATCTTTCCGATAGCCGCCTCGTGAACGAGGCGTGCGTCGGTATGCTCGGCGCATATTGCGGGAATAGAGCTTATCTTTGCGTCGTCCATAATTATAGAGTCGCACTCGACGTGTCCAAAGCAGGATGCCTTGCCTGTCATCTTGGGGTAAAACACCTGATACGAGCTGTCCTTTGCGACCGAGCGTGAGATAACTCTGCCCGTGGCGTCCTCGGCCTCAAGAACGATCTCCATTTCCGACTCAGCTATCTGCTTGCCGTGCGTCATCAGCTTTTCATTAACTGCGACCTCGCCGCCCTTGCCGACGATAATGGTGGTCTTACGCTTTGTTGAGTCAACGCCCTTTATCTGCGTGGTATCCATCTGCATAAAGGAGTTTTCACCGATATACGCAATAGTTTCGGGGTTCATTATCCTCTCGCCCGTTCCCTCGCCGTCGCCGTAGTGCTTTTCAACGTAGCGAACGCGCGAGTTTTTGCCAACGTAGAAGGTGTGAACTCCGTCGTGCTGGCTCGTTTCGCAGCCTGAGTTATGAATGCCGCAGCCTGCGATAATAAGCACGTCGCAATTATCTCCGATATGGAAATCGTTATAAACCATCTCGGAAATTCCCGTCTTTGTTATGATAACGGGAATATGCAAGGACTCGTTTACAGTTCCGTCCTTGATGGTGATATCAATACCGCTTTTATCCGTTTTGGACTCAATGATTATATTCTCGGTAGAGGAACGGCTGTCAGTTGCGCCGTCCTTTCTTATATTGTACGCTCCCTGCGGAACTCTTTCAAGGTCCGCAATTTCCTTGAGGAGCTTAAGATCGGTCTTATTCATTTTTCGCTCCTTAATTTGCTTCTACGTTTTTCATATACTTACAGCCGCGGGTGGCTTCGGCAAGGATCGAGGGGAAAACGTCTTCCTTGCTTCCCTTTCTTTCCACCTTGCCCTCTGAAAGCACGACTATCTCGTCCGCAAGATTGATAATTCTCTCCTGATGGGAGATGATGATGATCGTTGCATCGCTGTTTTTGTGCAGATCCTTGAACGTGTCCGTAAGCTTTGCAAAGGACCAAAGGTCAATGCCCGCCTCGGGCTCGTCAAATATCATAAGCGAGGAATTTCTTGCAAGTATGGTTGCTATCTCGATGCGCTTTACCTCACCGCCCGACAAGGACGTGTCGACCTCGCGGTCGATGTAATCACCTGCGCAAAGTCCGACCTTGTTAAGATACATACAGCAATCCATAGTGGAAAGGTCTGCCTTGCCCGATGCAAGCTCAAGCAGGTCGCGCACGCGCATTCCCTTGAAGCGAGGGGGCTGCTGGAAGCCGTAGCTTACACCCAGCCTTGCGCGCTCCGTGATAGTCATATTCGTTATATCCGTGTCGTTATACACGATAGAGCCTGACGTGGGCGTTGCGATTCCCATGACCGCCTTGGCAAGCGTTGTCTTACCTCCACCGTTGGGGCCCGTAAGGACAACGAGCGAGCCGTCCTTTATTTCAAGATTTACGTTATCAAGTATTGCTTTTCTTCCGCCGCCCGCAACGTTATCCGCCACGAGCGAAAGATCCTTTATTTGTAACATAGCAGCTCCTTTCACATATACAGCTTAAGTGTTTTTTCTATCCAATAAACAAACTGCGCGTTTGGCAATTTGTTTTCGTATTCCTTCATTTTAAGATAAAGCTCCACGCCGTCGGATGGGTCGTGCCAAAGGTCGGTAAATACCATGTCGTACTCGCCACGTGCCATTTCGTTTTCGGCAAATTCAAAGGCATCCGAGCATACAACCGTCACCTTTTTAGGGTCGGGAAATTGCGGCAGTATATGCTCCTTAAACAGCGCAATAGCGTCCTTGCTTCGCTCGACCACCGTGACGCTCGTTACCTCGTCCTTGATGCTCGCCATATAGGCGAAATAGCCGAGTCCGAGACCGAAGGTCAGCACTCTTCCCCTCGCCGCGTCAAGCGCGGGCTTCGTCGTATTGGTTTCGTTTGGCATCAAGGTCATCCATTCCCTGCCTCCCTCAAGAACTGCGGGGTATGGATAATCTTCCTCGAAAAATCCGATCTGAGGGATAACTCTGCCGTCATCCGTTATTATGGGATCGTCAAAGACAAAGCCCTCGTAGGCACGGCAAACGCGCTTCTCAAACGTCCAATTTCCGCATTTGCCCTCGGGTAATTTGATGTTTCTGTAGTATTCGTCCTCACAGTACGGCTTTGAGTCAAGCAAGTGCATCATAGGGAGAAAATAATTCCTGAAGAAAGCCTTGTCCGCAGGATTATCGTAAGGGTCAAGTCCGCACGCCGCGGCAACGAGAGAAGCGTATGAATATTCAAGCGTTTCACGCGTTCTGACGCCCTCGGTCATCGCGTCCATCATTTCTTTATCAACGTAATCGGGGGCAAGATTGAGGTAAATGCTCATAAGCTTAAATATTCGAGCGTTTGATCTGTCAAGCTCTTCTTTACTGCGCATATTTTACCTCCTCTTGCATTTATCATATTATTATATCATAAATTTCTAAAATAATAAATAGTTTTTATATAAAAAACACGATTTATTTGCAAAAAGCAGAGGAGCATTGGCATGATACTCTTAACGGAGTATCACGCCTGTTCTATTCGCCTGCGGCGAGTTCTATTGCTGCGCAGTGATATTCGGCTGTCGCCGAGTGATATTTGCTTCGCAAGTTTTAAGGCGAATAGAATATCACTGAAGCCGTAAGGCTTCAATATCACTATTGCCATAGCAATAATATCACTCCGACGAAGTCGGAATATCACTCTTGCTTTCTCTGCAAATTTGTGTTATAATGGTGTTAACGAAAAGCCTCTCCCTTTGGGAGAGGTGGCGGCGAAGCCGACGGAGAGGGTTAGATTATGGAATGAAACGCCCTCTCACCCGCTATCGCGGGAGCTCTCCCACAGGGAGAGCCTTTGGATACGCGAAATCTTAGGGGTATGGGCTTTGCCCGATGCCGGCGTTGCTTGCAACGCTGTAATACAAGGGCGAAACTGGCGATAAAAGGAAAGATAAACAATCACATAAAGGTGCCACTGCTAATGAAGAAAAAACGAAAAAAAAGAAAAGTCAGTTCGCCTGTTAAAAAGGCATATAAAAATACATATGTAAAAAACGCGGGAGGAATTATTGCTTTAGCACTTCTTCATCGTTATGGATGGTTTTGCGTTATGCTTTTAATGGTAGGTGTTTTTAATGACTATGTCACCCACGTTTTAACTGGTGGTTCTATAATACACTCAGTTTGGACTTTTGTAGGATACAAATGTAAGTGGAAACATATTTTTTGTTCCTATCAAGATGCCTATCATTGCAAAATGACTCCGGGGGCGATTGATTGGGATTGGATAGATAAAAAAGACGCTTATGGTATTCCGTTGATGTTTTTAGTTATGGCACTAATGGTAATTGCAGTAAACATTTTTTTATAATCATTATTACCAAACATAATTTGTTTCGTAATATTAAAATGCCCCGACAGATCTTTGAAAAATCTGCCGGGGTTAATTATTTGACTACTGCGGAGCAATTTTACGCGATATGATCAAACTAAATTATGATTTCTCCGCTAAGAACATCACCCATTCGCCCCTCTGCTTTTTATTATGCTTTAGTTTTGCGCATTTTTTTGTGAACGTAAAGAATGGCGGTGTTCACGGTAGCAAAGATGACCATGCTTATGATCATTCCGCCTGCGATTCCCGATGCCACGAGCAACGTGGTTTCTCCGCTATCAAAGGCGGCGGAGTAGTTTGAGTTGATTATATTACTAACCGCAAGATAAAGGGGGCGTCCCGGAACGAGAGGAATGAGAGATGGGAACATTATAACCACCGCGGGCATTCGCCACAGGCGTGCGCTGATCTCCGAGAGGATACAGACCGCAAAGGCGGAAAACATATGTGCCGCAAACACGGAAAACTCAAGGCTGTCACAGACGCAGTAAACGACCGCACCGAGCGTGGAAACGATGAAAATGGGACAAAGGGATTTTACCGATGCCTTTACCAAAAGGGCGTAGCCCATAGCTCCTAAAATAGAACCTATCATTATGTAAACGTACTCACTCATCACATAAGCCCTCCAAACACAAGGAACGCCATAGCGTATCCTAGCGCGATCATAACGGCGGTAAGAAGCGCCTGAAGCAAGCGCAAAGCACCCGATATCAGGTTGCCGTTGACCATATCCGTAACTCCCGTCCAGAAGGAAAGCCCAGGAATCACTTGCATAATAGTACCGATAGCAACGGCGTCAACGTCCCTGCCGATACCCAAAAAGCAAAGTATAACGGACAGCGAGCCTGCAACGAACGAGAGGGTGAACGGCTTCATCATTCCCTTGGTAAAGGGGGCCTCAAAGCCCGACAGTATGCTGATCACCACGGCGATGAGTCCGCCGCTGAAGGCATCAAGCCAAGTTCCGCCGAAAAAGAGAGTGAACCCCGCAACGAATATAGCCGCGCCGACGTGAGAAACAAGCGGTCTGTAGGGATCAAGCCTTTTGACGCTTTCTATTTTCTGACGCGCCTCCGTTACCGTTATAGCGCCCGAGCAAAGCTGGCGTGAGATGGTATTGAGCTGCTCGATGCGGTAAAGGTTCATAGATATACCCTTTTTAACGTGGCGCATCTGCTCCGAGTAGCTACCGTCATTCATACGAACCGAGGCGGCGATAAGCGAGGGGATAACAAACGCCTCGACGTGCGCCGCACCGAGCGCCGTGCATATACGCTCTATAGTGTTTTCTACACGGGAGATCTCGCTTCCGTTTCTTAAAAGATGCTGACCTATATCAAGGGCTGTGCATAAAATGATATCCGCATCAGCCCCCGTACAGGGAGCGTTTATAACAGTTTGTTCCATTTATAACTCCGTATTGGAAAAATATTGCTATATCAATTAATAACATCGACACCGTTCGGCATCGCTTTACACACCTCGACAAACGATAGCGAGGTATCTCTTTGCAATGAGAGCTTGGCTTTGATCGCATCTTGCTCGTTATCAAATACGGCAAAAACCGCCGTTCCGCTACCGCACAAAAGTGCGCCGCGCGACAGCTCCGAAAGCCTGTCCTTTAGAATTTTCGTGCTTGGGGCTAAAGTGTCAAGTGCTTGCTCGAAAATATTATAAAATCCGCTTATTTTTTCTTTGTTTTTTATAGTGCGCAAAAGCTCTGTGGGCAATTTTGGCGAATACTCACTAAAACCGCCGTAGAGTGCATCGAGCGTGGCATACGCCGCAGGCGTTGATATTCCCTCTCTCATTTTTGCCACTAAAATATGCATCGGGGGAACGGGCAGGACCTCTACGACCTTTTCTCCGATGCCGCCGACTCTTATGCAACCGCCTCTTATACAGAATGGGATATCCGCACCGACGCTCGCACCGAGCGCACAAAGCTCGTCTACGGTAAGCGGCTCGCCGAGCATTTTGTTAAGCCCTACGAGTACTGCCGCGCCGTCGGCGCTTCCGCCACCCATTCCCGCCTCGGAGGGAATGCGTTTTTTTATATCGATATGCACGCCGCGAGTGTCGCCTACTGCCTCAATCAGCCGTGCGGCGACCTTATACGCGATATTTCTGCTATCCGTCGGTACGCTCGGCACGTCTGCCGTAATAGTGATACCTTCCTCTGCTCGCGTCAGCGTAACCGTGTCGCAAATGGAAACGGACATCATAACGGAATCTATCTCGTGATAGCCGTCAGAGCGTTTTGCCGTTATCTCAAGAAAGGGATTTATTTTCGCATAAGCATTCAAGACAAGCTTTTCCATATTTTCCTCCCTTTCGTTTTACCCTTCAATCATAACATAAGTACGGCAGGAATGCAAGTGGATTTTTTCCGTTGATGACGTGTTTTTTAATTATTTTTGCAATTTATTTTAAATATGCGTTATCTTTCTTGACATAAAAAGAATAATTTTATATAATTTATGTGATATTTCGATTTTTATCGAACACAAAAAAGGAGTTACCATGGCAGCAAACGCAAGCCGCAAGGGCGGCATTTCAGTAGAAACACAACACATTTTCCCTATAATCAAAAAATGGCTCTACTCGGACAAGGACATCTTCCTTCGTGAGATAGTTTCCAACGCATCCGATGCCGTTACCAAGCTGAAAAGACTCGCCTCTCTCGGTCACACCGAGCTTGCAGAGGGCGAGGACTTTCGCATAACCGTAAGCATCGACCGCGACGCCCGTACCATAACAGTAAGCGACAACGGAATCGGCATGACCGAGGACGAGCTTTCAAGATACATCTGCTCCATCGCGCTTTCGGGTGCGCTTGAATTCGTTGAAAAATACGAGGACGGCGACAAATCGGGCGGTATTATCGGACACTTCGGTCTCGGCTTTTACTCGTCCTTTATGGTAAGCGACCGAGTTGAGCTTCACACTCGCTCTTATACGGGCGCTGACGCAGTACATTGGAGCTGTGACGAGGGCGGCGAGTACGAGATATCCGCATCTGACAAGGAAAGCCGCGGAACGTCCGTTATTATGCACATTTCCGAGGATGAAAGCGAATATCTTGAGCCTTCAAGAATAAAAACCATTTTGGACAAATATTGCGCCTTTATGCCTGTCCCGATCTACTTCGAGGGCGAGGACGAGGGCGAAAGCAAGATAGTTAACGACACCGTGCCGCTGTGGGCAAGGAATCCCTCCGACATTACTAAAGAGGAATATAACGAGTTTTATCACAAGCTCTTTATGGACGCGGACGATCCGCTTTTCTATATTCACATAAACGCGGACTATCCGCTCAACTTCAAGGGCGTCCTTTACTTCCCCCGCATTCGCAACGAGGCTCAGTCGCTTGAGGGTGAGATAAAGCTGTTTTACAATCACGTATTCGTTGCAGATAATATAAAGGAAGTGCTTCCCGATTATCTGCTTATGCTCCGCGGTGCGCTTGACTGCCCCGAGCTTCCGCTTAACGTATCAAGAAGCTATCTGCAGGACAACGCATACGTTAAAAAGATATCCCAGTATATCGTAAAGAAGGTCGCGGATAAGCTTAATTCCCTCGCCCTCAACGATAGGGAGAATTACGAAAAGCTGTATGAGGATATCAGGATATTCCTTGAATACGCATGCCTGCGCGAGAGAAAGTTTTACGACCGCGCCAAGGACAGCCTGCTTCTGCGCCTTACAGACGGCACGTCCTGCACCTTTACGGAATATCTTGACAGCGCAAAGGATAAGCACGAGGGCGTAATATACTACGCAAACGATACGGCGCTTCAATCTCAGTACATCTCTATGATGAGTGCGGAAAACGTGAAGGTCGCGCTGTTCGATCTTATGATAGACACTCAGTATATGAGCGCTATTGAGCAATATCGCGGCGACGTGAAATTCGTCAGAGTCGATTCGGGCGTTGCGTCGGTGGTAAAGAGCGAAGGCGAAAAAAACGAGATACCCGAAAACGTGGTCGCGCTCTTCCGCAAGATCGCCAAGGACGAAAAGTTGACGGTCTGCGCCGAGGCGCTCAAAAACGCCGACGTTCCAGCCCTGCTTTCGGTCAGCGAGGAATCCCGCAGATTTGAGGATATGATGAAAATGTACGCCGCGCCAGGTGCCGATATGCCCGCTTTCCCGCTTGACTACACGCTTACGCTTAACCCCACGTCCGAGCTTTACGCAAAGCTTATTGCTCTTGCGGGCGACGGCGAGGTCGCGGAGAACAGCAAGGCGTATACCTACGCTTCCTTTATTTATCAGCTTGCGCGTCTGTCGCAGAAAAAGCTCACCGCCGACGAGCTTTCCGAGCTTCTTTCCGACGGCTACAAGCTACTGAAAATGATATGAGGTAAAGAATGAAAACCTATAAATACGCAACGCGCGGAGTTTGCTCGCGCTCGATAACGATTACGCTTGCTGATGACGGAACGATAGAGAAGGTCAGCTTTGAGGGCGGATGCAGCGGAAACACGCAAGGCGTCGCCGCACTTGCAAGGGGTATGAAGCCTGACGAAGCCATTGCAAGGCTCGAGGGTATAAGATGCGGCTTTAAGCCCACGTCCTGCCCCGACCAGCTTGCGAAGGCTCTGCGAGTAATGACCGAGGAATGATACGGGCGGCGCTCCTTTGCGGCGGAGGATTGCCAACGCTCGAGAGCTTGCCCAAAGGTGTTGAAATCGCAATAACGCTTGACGCGGGCGCGACAGACGAGGCGCTTGCCGCTGATATCGGCAGATACGATACGGTAGTTCTGTACGGGCTTCCCGACGAAAACCGAAACAGAATGATCAAGCTTTGCTTTGACATCGGCGCAGAGGTATATATTATGCCCAAGCCTGAAGATATCGCGGTAGATGGGAGTGATAGCGGATTTTATCGCCTCCCTCGCCGCGGCTTTACGGCTAAAAAAGCGTTTTTCAAGCGTGCATTTGACCTTGTGCTTGGTATTTTAATGCTTATCCTCACGCTTCCCCTCTCGCTCGTTATTGCGCTTGCCATAAAGCTTAGCGATGGCGGACCTGTGTTTTTTAAGCAACGGAGAATGACGCTCGGTGGCAAGGAATTTGATATAATAAAATTCAGAAGCATGGTCATAGATGCGGAAGCCAACGGCGTTGCTACCCCCGCAACCGACGGTGATGCAAGAATAACGCGAGTTGGAAGGTTCATTCGCGCGACGGGACTTGACGAGCTTCCGCAGCTGATAAATATAATAAAGGGAGAGATGAGCCTCGTTGGTCCGCGCCCCGAGAGGATCGAGCATATACGCGCATACTGCGAAGGGCTACCCGAATTTGCTTATCGCTTCAAGGTCAAGGGGGGGCTTACGGGCTACGCGCAAATATACGGCAGGTACGATACTCCGCCCTATCAGAAGCTGAGATTGGATCTGTTTTACATTGAAAACCATTCGTTTTGGCTTGACGCAAAGCTCCTGCTTTTGACGGCGCGTGCTGTTTTCAAGAAAAAAATGCAATAATGATGCCGCGCGACGCGCGGTGTTGTTATTGCAAAATTTGAGTGATTTTTTAAAAAAAGGTATTGCTTTTTGTATCACAGTATGATATAATGAGCAAGTAAACAAACGGAGGCGTAGCTCAGTTGGTCAGAGCGCACGGTTCACATCCGTGAGGTCGAGAGTTCGAGCCTCCCCGTCTCCACCAAAGGCAAGCCGCCACCAACTATCGGGAACGCGGTGTACACAACAAAACATTCGGGGCATTAGCGCAGCTGGGAGCGCACAACACTGGCAGTGTTGGGGTCAGGGGTTCGAATCCCCTATGCTCCACCAAAAAATCCGAGAACTTTGTTCTCGGATTTTTTTATCCAAGC
>JAFXAC010000079.1 GCA_017522125.1 Clostridia bacterium
AAAGACTGATTATGATGACCGACATCGAGGGGCTTCTCAAGGACAAGGACGATCCCTCTACCCTGATCCCCGAGCTGACGGTCAGCGAGGCGAGGAGTTTACAGGAGGACGGTACGATCTCGGGTGGAATGATCCCGAAGGTCGAGTGCTGTATCGAGGCTATACGCGAGGGCGTGCAGAACGTTATCATAATGGACGGCAGAGTTCCTCATTCGATCCTTATGGAGCTTCTGACCGACGAGGGTGCTGGTACTATGGTTACCGGAGGTTAAAATGGATATCAAAGCAATCGATTCACAATACGTTGCGGGGACTTACGGCCGCCTGCCCGTCGAGATAGTATCGGGAAAGGGCTCTATCGTAAAGGACGTAAACGGAAAAGAGTATATAGATATGGGCTCGGGCATCGGCGTTACCGCGTTCGGTCTTTGCGACGACGAATGGGTAAAGGCGGTAAGCGAGCAGCTTTCAAGGCTTCAGCACATGTCGAATCTCTATTACACCGAGCCTTGCGCAAGGCTCGCAGAGCTTCTTTGCAAGAGGACGGGAATGTCCAAGGTATTCTTTGGAAATTCGGGCGCTGAGGCTAACGAGTGCGCTATCAAGGTGGCAAGAAAATACGCCGCCGAGAAAAAGGGCGACGAGTATTATAAGATAATCACGCTTCAAAACAGCTTCCACGGAAGAACGCTTACGACTCTTGCCGCTACGGGACAGGACCACTTCCACCGTCTGTTTACTCCGCTTACCGACGGCTTTATCCACGTTCCCGCAAACGATATAGACGCGCTTAAGGCGTGTGTTGCCGAAAATAAGGTCGCCGCCATTATGCTTGAGTGCGTGCAGGGTGAGGGCGGAGTTCTCCCCGTAGATCGGGAGTTTGTTTCTGCCGCCGCCGAGCTTGCCGAAAAGGAGGACATCCTTCTTATCATCGACGAGGTACAGACGGGTAACGGCAGAACGGGCAAGCTCTACGCATATATGCATTACGGTGTAAGCCCCGACGTAGTGACGACCGCTAAGGGACTTGGCGGAGGACTTCCCATCGGCGCTTGTCTTATGAGCAAAAAGGTAGAAAACGTGCTCGGTAAGGGCGACCACGGCTCGACCTACGGCGGCAATCCCGTTTGCTCCGCGGGCGCAGTTAACGTTATTGAAAGAATAGACGAGGCTCTTCTTGCGGACGTTGAGGCAAAGAGCAAATTCGTATTTGACTCGCTAAACGGCGCAGAGGGCGTTGAATCCGTCAGCGGTCTTGGACTTATGATAGGAATCAAAACCGTAAAGCCCGCCGCCGAGGTTTTGGCAAAATGTATGGAGAACGGCGTTCTTTGCCTTACCGCAAAGGATAAGGTGCGCCTGCTTCCCGCGCTCAATATTCCGATGGACGTGCTTGCACGTGCTATCGACGTTATCAAAAAGGCTTGTATCTAAGCCAAAGGAGATATTATGAATCTTAAAGGTAAACATTTTCTGAAGCTGCTCGATTTTACCCCCGAGGAGATCGGCGGACTTATCGACCTTGCCGCAGAGCTTAAGGCAAAGAAAAAGGCAGGCATTCCGCACAGACTTTGCGAGGGCAAGAATATCGCGCTTATATTTGAAAAGACCAGCACTCGCACGCGTTGCTCCTTCGAGGTTGCCGCGGCGGATCTCGGTATGCACCCCGTGTACCTCGATCCCTCGGGCTCGCAGATCGGCAAAAAGGAGTCAATAGCTGACACCGCACGCGTTCTCGGCAGAATGTTTGACGGTATCGAGTACCGCGGCTTCGGTCAGGAGCTTGTAGAGGAGCTTGCAAAGCACGCGGGCGTTCCCGTATGGAACGGACTTACCAACGAGTTCCACCCCACGCAGATACTTGCGGATTTCCTTACCATCAAGGAGCATTTTGGCAAGCTTAACGGAATAAAGCTCGTTTATATGGGTGACTCCAGATACAATATGGGTAACTCCCTTATGGTAGGCTGCGCAAAGATGGGTATGCACTTCGTATCCTGCGCGCCCAAGGAGTATTTCCCGTCCGAGGAGCTGATCGCTACCTGTAAGGAGATCGCGGCACAGACTGGCGCAACCCTTGAGTTTATCACCGATCCAATGGTCGCAACGAAGAACGCAGACGTTATTTATACCGACGTTTGGGTATCTATGGGTGAGCCTGCGTCGGTTTGGAAGGAAAGAATAGACGCGCTCTATCCCTATCAGGTCAACAAGGCTCTTATGGATAACGCAGGCGCACAGTGCCGCTTTATGCATTGTCTGCCCGCATTCCACGACCTTAAGACCACAACGGGCAAGGAGATATACGAAAAGTTCGGTATAGACTGCATGGAGGTTACCGACGAGGTGTTCGAGAGCGACGCTTCCATCGTTTTCGACGAAGCCGAAAACCGTATGCACACCATAAAAGCCGTCATGGCGGCTACTCTGTAAAATAAAAAAGGATTTTTATGAGAGTTCTCATAAGGATATTTACAAAAATCGGCAGAGGGATTGTTTCCTCTGCTGATTTTTGGTATTAGGAGAAAGAAAATGGATTGCAGACAATATATTGAATTTTTGAATGTTATTGAAAAATTGAAATGCAATACTCGCCATTCTTGGACGTCAAGCGGCAGACAGGAGTCGGTTGCCGAGCATTCATGGCGACTTGCGGTAATGGCGATGCTATGCGTTGATGAATATCCTAATGCTGATATAAATAAAGTCATTAAGATGTGCTTGATACATGACTTTGGAGAAGCTATAACAGGAGATATTCCTGCATTTTTGAAAAGCCAAAATGACGAAATAGCGGAAGAATTGGCAATTGAAAAATTGATCTCCATATTACCCTCTAATACAAGAGCTGAAATAAAGCTTCTATTTTCGGAAATGAAAGAAATGCAAACTGATGAAGCAAAGCTGTATAAAGCCCTTGATAATATTGAGGCGGTGATTTCTCATAACGAGGCGGATATTTCCACTTGGCTTCCGATGGAGTATGAAGAAAATCTTACATACGGTCAAAAAAATTCAGAGTGGTCCGCATGGACAAGAGAATTACGAGAGCTTATAAAGCAAGATAGCCTTGAAAAGATCCGTAGAGAAGGAAAATAAAATAAACCTCGACAAGATTCTAAAAAATCTGTCGAGGTTGTTTTCTTATGAGAGCTTCTTTGGCTTCCTTTTATTTTAAGCCGGAAATCCGCCGTCGACGGAAGCATCATATTATAACCAATTTCACCAAACGTCTCACAGTTGTCAATAAATTCTTGAACTTAGCTTTAATTTGTTTTTTAATTAGCTTTTTTTATTGTATATTTGGTTTTAGAGAATAAAGGCTTTGATTCATAAACTAAGTAATCAGTTTTGTTTTCTAAATTATATTTATTATATTCTGATTTTTTTCCGTCTTGATAAGAGTAATAACTTTCCGGTGTTGTATCATCATTAAGATATTCAACATCATTATCAACAGACACATTATAATATACTTCAACTGAATAATCATATTCATTTTGTGATGAAATATTTGTATCATAATTTATAGCAATTAATTTGTTGTCGCAGTCTTTATAAATATAATAAGTAGTTTGTGAATAGAACAAAGTTGTTCCGATTTTAGATACTTTATCAACCAATATTAAATCAGCATCTACTATTTTTTCTTCTTGTAATGCTGTTAATAAAACATCAGAAGTTTCCTCATTTGTATCACAGCTAGTTAAACATAAAAATGCACATATAACTAATAAACACAAAAATATTTTTTTCTTCATAATTAACTCCTTGATACCAAATTGCCTTTGGATCATCATCAGGCAAAAATGCTACAGTATCGCCAATAAACTTAAAGGTTGTTGTTTGGTCCTTATATAAAAATGTGGTGTTAGATACCCAATATATCTGAATAATTGATAGAATTAGAACAAATTCGAGAAAGAAACTTTATTAAATTCCGCGAAAGAGTTAAACCCACTAACGCCCAATTGTGCGTAAGAGATGATCGTTTTAATTCATAGAGTTTGTTTTAAGCAGGAAATCCGCCGTCGACGGGGATAAATGCGCCCGTGATGAAATCAGCCTTTTCAGATGCCAAAAACGTAACGGCGTTTGCGATTTCAGAGGGCTTGCCGATGCGGCAAAGCGGAGTGCGGTCGATGAGATAATCAATGGTTTCCTTGTCAAGCTCGCCGTTCATATCCGTGTCGATAACGCCCGGCTCTACGAGGTTTACCGTGATCCCCGAAGGTCCGAATTCCTTTGCAAGCGACGAGGTAAGTCCGCGAAGAGCTGACTTTGTAGCGGAGTAGTGCGCCTCGCACGCCGCGCCGCGCGCGCCCCAGATCGAGCCAACGTTTATTATTTTTCCCGAATGCTGCTTTACCATCTCGCGCAAAGCCTCCTGCGAGGTTGCAAATGCGGCGGAAAGATTTACCGCGATCATTCTTTGCCAATCCTCGTCGGTAAGCTCGGTGAACAGCTCTATTTGTGAAATTCCTGCGCAATTCACAAGCACGTCAATGCCGCCGAGGGTGGTAATTCCCATCTTTATAGCCTCTCGCGCCTTGTTGATGTCGGCAAGGTCTGCCTGATAGGGAATAGCCCCCGTTTCGTCCGATACGCTTTGCGCGGCGGCGGTGCTTGAGCCGTAAACGAAGAACACCTTGTCGCCGTTTTCGCAAAACGCGCGCACACACGCCGCACCGATCCCGCGCGAGCCGCCTGTAATTATGATCCTTTTATCCATAGCTTATTTTTTGATTTTATTTATTATTGAGTCGTAAGAAAGACCGTATTTGTTTGCAATATCGCGCGCATAGCTCTTTCCGTCGGGCTTTGCGCGGTATATCTTAAATGAACGCTTGCCCGATTCCATACCCGCAACGAGAGTATCTATCGGTGCGCCGCCGCTTTTGGCGGTTTTTTCATTTATATCGTCTATCATAGCGGTAAGCTCGTGCAGGTGGGTAGAGAAAAGCACGCGGCAACCAACGCTCGAAAAGCCTGCAAGCACCTCAGCACCGATATAAGACGCCTCGTATGAGCCCGTAGAGGACAGAGATTCGTCAAGAAGCACGAGGGAGTTTTCCGTAACCGACTCAAATATTTCGCCAAGCCTTGCGCATTCCTCGCCAAGCCTACCCTTGTCGATGGTATCGTCAGCGCCAGTGGGGAAGTGCGTGAATATCGCGTCGACCGTGGATATCGTTACCTCGTCGGCGGGCAGGAACAGACCAAGCTGGAACATTGCCTGAGCAATACCAAGTGCGCAGGTAATGACCGACTTTCCGCCGCGGTTGGGACCTGAAAGGACGTATATTTTGGCTTTTTCGTCAAATTCAAGATCGTTTGTAACTATCTCGTCGTCAACCTTAAGCGCGACCGTGGGGTTATAAAGCCCCTTTGCGGAAAATGCGTTGGCGGAATGGGGCGCAATGGTTGGAGCGCAAAGGGCGCATCCGCGCTCGCGCAGACGCGAGAGCAAGCGAGTACCCTTTACGAGAAACTCGATCTCGGGCATAAGGTTCAGTAGAAAATCCGTGTTTTCAAGAACGTATTGCTGAACTATCTTTTTCCACGAGCGCAACGAGGATTTGTAAACGTCGTTGATGGCGGAATTAAACGCCAGCGCGAGTGCCGTTTTTTGCGTTTCCGTCTGCTTCTTATCAAAGGGAACGAGGTTCGCAATGCAGGTATACTGATCGTCCTTGAAATTGAGCCTTAGTATCTTTTCAAGCACGTCGCCCGAGCGAAAGGCGTCGGGATTGATGGAAAGCACGCCCGCGCTCTGCGGACGGAGCTGTGCGTCAAGGTTTACGCCGACGGTAACGCTTTTGATGTCGCGCACGCGGCTCGTAAGCTCGCACAGGCGCTCGTTAAGCTCGCTGTAATATTCGCTGTCGGCAAGCTCGGTTATGCGCTCACAAAGGGTTTTGAAGGCAACGCCCTTTACGTTGTCCTTCACCGCGTTAAGACCGTCGTCAAGCGTGTCGATGCAGGAAATGTAAAGCTCTATCTCCGTAATGCTTGACAGATAATCGTTAGCATCTCCGCTGTCGGCTTCAAGACGGCGAAGCTCCATAATATCGGAAAGAATGGGAAGCAGGGAATTAAAGGTCTTTACGAGAGAGGGATTTTCAAGAAGATCGGAAAAGACCTCGTTTCTGTAAGCCAAAACCTCGGTGTCATTGGTGAAAAAATCGGAAAGAGTACTGTTTTTAAGATCGAAAACCTCAAGAAAGCCCATTTCCTCAAGCGCAAACATCGAGATATTGGGGCGCTTCGCACCCGTAAGGCTTTCCTGATATTTACTTGCATCGGGGTATATCAAAGAAAAATTAGTAAGATCCAAAATTTTGTACCTCCTTTCAATGATTATATTACATTATACCATATAATTTGACGAAGTTCAATCCTCGTCGTCATAATCCTCTACGTCATCTCTGCCGACGCTTGCGTCCTCGCCTGTAATGGAGTCAAACGGCATGGAGCTTAGCATATCGTCGGGAGAAACGCTCGCAAGCGGTGAGCGTGACATAGCCTTTTCAATATCGGAGTTAGCAACGTGAGTGTATATTTGTGTAGTGTTTAGCTGCTCGTGACCGAGTATTTCCTTCAGCACGCGCACGTCAACGCCGCCCGATTGGTACATCAGCGTTGCCGCCGTATGTCTTAATTTATGTACGGAAAAATGTCGGTATTCAAGTCCTGCCGCCTTGAGATATTTTTCAACCGTCCATTGAACGGCTCTGTTGCTTATACGCGTGCTTCGCGTTGACAAAAAGAGTGCCTTTGTTGGTATATGCTTTTTATCGGGAGCGTTTCTTATGGGGAGATATTCGGAGAGAACCGCCTTGCAAGCATCGTTAAGATAAATTATCCTCTCCTTATCGCCCTTACCGACCACGCGCACGGAGCGCAGCTGCTTGTCGATGTCACCGATGTTTATGCCGACAAGCTCCGACAGACGCATTCCGCAGTTGAGAAAAAGCGTTATCATAGTGTAATTGCGAAGTCTTATTTCAGGCTTGCATTCCACGTCCTTGCCCACGGTGTTGAGCAAAAGCAAGGATTCCTCAAGGGTAAGATGCTTCGGCAGTGATTTTTTCTTTTTCGGGGTTTCTATATTGACGGACGGATTGTTTTCTATAAGACCGCGCTTGGTAACGAGATATTTATAGAGCCCCTTTATAGCGGACAGCTTTCGCGCTCTCGCCGCCGATGCGTTTCCGAACTCCTTTTCGCAAAAGAGGAGAAAATCGTAAATATCCGAGGTCGCAACTGACGCCACGAGCGCAAGGTCTACGTCCTTTACGGAAATATCCTCGTAAGCGGGAGTACCGTATGGAATCTTATTCTTTTTTGAAATGATGTATTTGAAGAACGTTTTCAGATCAAGCATATACTCGTTTACGGTTCGAGGAGAACACGACTGTATAACGAGCTTATAGCCTGCGAACTCGCGCAAAATGGGCGAATATTCTTCGGGATTATATTGACTTCCCATATCCTTCCTCCGTGCTTTATATGAGAATATTATACAATATTTTTGACATTTTTAGTGGATAAAGTGTAAACTTTTTGTTTTTCTATTGAATTTTAATAGCGCTAAAGCTATAATAAAATTGTTATTTACGCCCAAGGGGGAACTCATGAAATCGTTTTGGAAGAGATATTCCTATTCTGTGATCAAGCTTTTTGTTAATCAGTTTGCTATATCCATTTTCGGACTTGTGCTGGCACTTGCCTGCGGCAAAGCGGAGAATATCACGCTTATGTACGTAACGAGCATCGGTGCTATAATCTTTTATCTGTTTTTGCTTTATGCGGCACTTTGGGAGATCGGTGCAAAGGACAAGATACTTGTTGACGGCGGCAGACTTCCCAAAAACAATCTTAACGGATTGTATATGGGGCTTTTGGCGAATATCCCCAATTTTATCCTTGCGATCCTTGTAAGCATTGGCTTGCTTTTTGCCGACGGTGGTGTGATATCGAAAATCGGCGGCGTGGCAAGCTCGATATCCATCTTCATTCAAGGAATGTACTCGGGCATCCTCGCCATCGACGTTGGCGGCGCACCGCTTAACACTTACTTTTTCGTGTATTTTCTGATCCCGCTTCCCGCGATTTTGATCTGCACGCTTTCATATTTCTTTGGAATTAAAAATTATCATTTCACAAAGCTCCTTATCTCCGAAACGCCCGATGAGGCAGAGATCAGGAGAGAGAAAAAGAAGCGCAACAAATAATATCATTAAAAAGGTGTTTCCGAAGGGAAACACCTTTTTTACAAGTTTGCCTATAAGCCGGGTTCTGTCGAGAACGGCCATCTGTCTTTGCGCTACGTCGCCGTAACGCTCCGAGGCTTTCGCCCCGTGCCACCCGGAGATATGTGTCGGGCAAACGATCTCCATGCGGTGTTGCTTCGGATAGGGTTTACAGCGGACCTATGTTACCATAGGAACGGGTGAGCTCTTACCTCGCCTTTCCATCCTTACCCCCGAGGGGGCGGTTTATTTCTGTTGCACTTTCCCGGCAGTTGCCTGCGGCTGACGTTATCAGCTATCCTGCCCTGTGAAGCCCGGACTTTCCTCACGGTAATACCTTTCGGCGCAATACCGCGCGGCCGTTCAGCTAACTTGCTTGATTATTATATCACAAGTTAAGTGAAAAGTCAATGATTCTTGAAATAGTCGAGAACGAAATCGGTAAGTCCGTCGGACAGCCAGCCGTGCCATGCAACAGCGCAATTGGATTCGGGGATGATAATGAGTTTCTGTCCTCTCATTCCGCCGTGGCCGTATGCGGTGTTATTCTCGCTGATGGGGCGCAGATAAGGACGCTCGCGCACTATCTTTACCCATTCCTCGGAGAGTATTCTCTTGCCCTTGTACGTGCCGTTGTTAAGGTATACGGCGCCGAGCTTGACCATATCGATGGTGCGGATGTAAAGTCCCGTTGCGCCCATTATGTAGCCCTGAGGGCAGCAGCTCCACGCTACCTCGCGGCATTCAAGCGGGAAGAAGAGTCTTTCCCAAAGATAAGCCATAAGGGGCTTTCCTGCCTTGGCGGCGGCAACTCTGCCGAGAATGTAGAACGCGGCATCCGTGTAAACGAATTCATCGGGCTCCTTGATGGGGTAGGAAAGAGCGTGACCGAGATAATCAAAGCCGAAGGTGTTTGCATCGTGCGTGTCTATATCAAGAAAACCGCCCGGGAGTCCGAGATGATGGCGGAGCGCCATATCAACGGTTATCTTTTTCCAAAGAGGCGACATATTTTCGGGGCAGTAGTCGGCAAGAATATCGCAAATATATTCGTCGGTCTTAAGCACGCCGTCGTCATAAAGCAGACCTATTGCGGTAACGACAAACGCCTTTGCGGCAGAATAAGAGTTCTGGCAGGGGTTTCCGCCGTTGATCTTGATAGCCTCGGGCTCGCCGTCGCCTCTTACGGCTGCACAGCGGTAAACGTTGATGTTGTTTTCCTTGGCAAAGTTGTAAAATTCCTCTAAAAAGTTTTGCATTTTGTCCTCCTTATATTTGCAATTCCGCGCCTGCGGAAATATAGTTTATTTTGTTTTGCATAATTTCGCGGAGAAGGTCGTATTGACCGCCTCCCGTGCAATGACAGGTATAGTAAGTGCAGGGAAGTGCCAAAAGTCTTTTCGCGTAATCCGCAAGCGTTGAGCGACCATTGTCAGTGTAGGGGTCAATTTTTGTAAAATGGAAACCGCCTATGAAAACGTCGGGCGAGAACCAAGCAAGAATGTTGAAAAGCCCTCTGTGCGAGCAACCGCTGAAAAGAACCCTCTTGCCATTTTCCTCAATTAGAAGATATTGCTCGTGCAAGAAATCCTCGTCCTGCAATACTCCGTTTCTTTTGATCGCAAGCCCAAACGGATCGACGGGATAAACGGGGTTGCGGGATCTGCCTTGGAGCAGGTAAATGCCGTCGCCAAGATTTATATCCGAGTCCGCAAAAACGATTCTTTTTTCTTCCTTGAGCGCGGTATCTATACCGATATACTTATCGTTTGCGTTGTAATGCTCGCCAAAGGCTAAATCGCTCATATAAACGGGCGCAGTCTTGTTGATACGCAAAAACTCCGCAATGCCGCCTCCGTGGTCGTAATGCCCGTGTGAAAGCACGGCGGTGTCCACTGCGGCAAGGTCAACGGATAGAGTTTTTGCGTTTGAGGCAAACATATCGCTTTGTCCCATATCGAAAAGTATCCTTCTGCCCGCATTGGTTTCAATATATAAGCTGAGCCCATGCTCGCAAAGAAAGCCGTCCTTTGCGGTGTTTTCCGCAAGAACTCTGATCCTCATATCTCCACCGTCCTTTGCATAAGCCTTATGAAACTATGATATCACAAATAAAATCAAAAGTCAAACCTTAATGCTTGATATATTAAAAAAATTATGATATAATTAAAAAAAGAAAGCGAGGGATATTATGATAAAGGTCAAGATAACTGTAATGAGGATGTCGCGCTACGACGATCTTATTGCTCTATACGAAAATCCCATCGAGCACGCATGTGACCTAAAGCTTGGCGACGTTTTTGTGTCGACGGACGCAAAAAAGCCCGAAGGGCTTTGCGACAGCGCGTGGGAAAGCATGCGCCCCTTCGTTACGGAGCTTGCGCAAGGCGGCGGAAATTTTTACGACGGTTGGATGAAGGATCCGCACTCTGCAATGATCTCGTGTAACGACGGCTTCAGACCCGTCAGCTTTTTACTTGAAGCTTTGAACGATTAAAGGAGGAAAGATATGTCAGAAAAGATTTTTTCAGAGGTAAAAAAGAACTTTGGCTTCGGCTGTATGAGGCTTCCGATGAAGAACGGCGACGTTGACTACGAGCAAACGTCGAAAATGGTTGACGCTTTTATTGAAGCGGGCTTCAACTATTTTGATACCGCACACGGCTATATCGACGGAAAAAGCGAGATCGCCGTGCGCAAATGTCTGACCTCGCGCTATCCTCGAGAGTCTTACGTTCTTGCCAACAAGCTCTCACCGAATTTCTTTGATTCCGAGGATGAGATAATCCCGCTTTTTGAGGAGCAGCTTAAGATATGCGGCGTGGAGTATTTTGATTTTTATCTTATGCATACTCAAAATAAGGATCTGTTTGCGAAATATAAGAGATGCCGCGCTTATGAAACGGCGATTCAACTTCGTAAGGAGGGAAGAATAAAGCACCTTGCCATCTCCTTTCACGATACCGCCGACGTTCTTGACGATATACTTACCACCTACCCCGAGGTCGAGGCGGTCCAGATACAGTTCAATTATTACGATTACGAGCACGACAAGGTCCAAGCAAGGCTTTGCTACGAGGTCTGCCGCAAGCACGGTAAGCCCATCATCGTAATGGAGCCCGTGCGCGGCGGCGCTCTTGCCGATCTTCCCGAGGAAGCTGCGCACGTTCTTGCCGAGCTTAACGGCGGCTCTGCCGCAAGCTACGCTATTCGCTACGCCGCAGGCTTCGATGGCATTTTTATGGTGCTTTCGGGTATGGGAAGTATGGAAATGATGAACGATAACGTAAGCTATATGAAGGACTTTCAGCCGCTTTCAAAGGCAGAGCTTGAGGCTGTAGCAAAGGTTACTCACATTCTCAAAAATCAGGAGCTGATACCCTGTACCGCTTGCAGATATTGCACAGAGGTATGTCCGCAAAGCATAGCAATTCCTGAGATTTTCGGCTTTATCAACGATAAAAGACGAATGAAAAACAGAAGCTACTCGAGGATTGTTGAGAAGTCGGGCGCGCGCCCTGCATCCGAATGCATAAGCTGCGGCGCTTGCGAGGCGAGCTGTCCCCAGCATATCGAGATAAGAGAATTACTCTCCTACGCCGCAAAGACCTTTGAAAAGTAATATGTTTCGAGAATTAGCAAGAAAAAAGCAGGCGTTGAGCCAAGAGGAATGCATAGATATCCTCAAGCGCGAGCCACGCGGCGTTTTGTCTGTGCTGGGGGACGACGGATATCCCTACGGAATGCCTATGAATTTCCTTTACGATAATGGAAAGATCTATTTTCACAGCGGCAAAAAGGGTCATAAGGTCGACGCCATAAGCCGCGAAAATAAGGTCAGCTTTTGCGTTTTTGACGACGGCTATCGCAATGAAGGTGAATGGGCGCTCAATATCAGCAGTGTCATCGTTTTCGGTAAGATACGCGTAATAGAGGATGTTGACCAAACGGTCGATATCTGCCGCAGGCTGAGCCTTAAATTCACGGACGATCTTGATTATATCGAAAAAGAGATCGCGAGCTTTGCCAAGGCAACGCTGTGCTTTGAACTGACGCCCGAGCATATCACGGGAAAGCTTGTAAACGAGGCGTAGAGCTATGCTTATAAACACCCCAAGACTTGTGATAACGGAATTTGACACGGGTATGTCAAACGCCGTGCATCTAAACTCGCTTGACGAGGACACCCGCCGATTTTTGCCCGACGAGGTCTTTGAAACCGAGGCGGAAGCCGCTGAAACGATAGAATTTCTGATAAGCCGATATTCAAGCGCCGACGGACCCTTCGTATATCCCGTTTTGCTCAAAAGCGGAGAAAACGTAGGGTACGTTCAAGCCGTTTTGACGGAGAGGGCGGGCGAGTGGGAGATAGGCTATCACATAGGCAAGCGATACACTAAAAACGGATACGCGACCGAGGCGGTAAGGGCGTTTTTGCCGATAATAATGGACAAGCTCTGCATAAAGCACGTAGTGGGCGTTTGTCTTGCGGAAAACGTAGCCTCGATAAAGGTCTTGGAGCGTGTTGGCTTCGAGAAAGCATACCTCGGTGACGGCGAATATCAAGGAAGAAGCGCTAAAATATATCGCGCGATATATAGGAGCGAATAAAAATGCTGACGCTTGGGCGTCAGCATTTTTCGCTTATTTTATCTTGAGATTGATATCTCCCGTATCTGTGGTTATCTCGCAACGTCCGCCGCCCGTCGTTTTCGGAACGTCGATATCGCCCGTGTCGCTTCGCGCGATAAACACCTTTTCGGAAAGGAGCGTTCCCTCAACGTCGCCCGTGTCGGTTTCTATGAAAATTTCACCCGCATCCGCGTCGTCAAGCTCGACGTCTCCCGTGCTTCTTTTTATGGAGATGCCTTCTTCCGCAATAACGTTGTTCAGTAAAATATCACCCGTGCTTCCGCTTGAGGTCAGGCTTTTGCACTCAACGCTCGTGAGCTCCGTTTTGCCCGTTGACACTCCTACCTTGACCTCGCCTAAGCAGACGGTGTTGGAAATGATAACCTTGCCCGTGGAAACTGAAACGTCAATCGCGCCAGCACTCGGCGCTTGCACTCGAACGCTACCCGTGGTTGCGGATATTTTGATGCCTTCTGCGGCGGCGTAGCATTTAACGTTTCCCGTGCTGACGGAAATATCTATGCTTTGGAGCATCAAGTCCTTCGGTATTTCGACGTCCCCCGTGCTTTCGTCAATGCGAAGAGAGGCGTATTCCGCCCTCGGAAGAAAAACGGTTATACTTTGAGAGCTGAAATTGATTCCTATATGCTCATACCACTTTTTTTCATTAACCTTCGTTATAACGAGCGTGCCGTCCTCGACGCTTACGCTGTGCTTTGCCTCGGCATCTTCATAGCACTCGACTCTGCATTTACCGTCATCGGCTAACGCGAATATGATTTTCGCGGTATCCGTATTAACGGATATGTTATCAAAGCCTTCCTCGATCTCGTGGACGGTGGTACTGTATTCTACCGTTGCAAGGCTTGAAAAGTCCCAACCGCACAGAGCCATTGTTACTGCGAATAGTGCCATTCCTACAAAGAGAAGAGAAGTGGCTATGGCGAGCCATATTTTCGTTGACCTTTTCATCGTTCACCCTCCTTATTTAACAAATCGCTTTTTTACCCATATTGCGATATTTTTCGTGCAAATTCCAATGCCGCGCGTTATACCGAAACAGCCGTAGAATGCAAAGATGGAAAGTCCTGCACAAACAAGCCCCGCGGCAAGCGTAGCGACACCTGCGGTGGCGTTGCCCCCCGCAAGAAAAACGAAGCAAGCCAACAGACAGCCAACAAAGGAAGCCGCAAGCGAGGCAAATACCGCCCATAAAGAAATCACCACTGCCCACAATGAAGCGTAAAGCGATACGATAACGGCTACTGCGGCGATCACAAGCGAAAGCCATATCGGAGAGCCAAGCACCAAAAGCAATATCTCCCACACCTTAAGTTGCCTTGCGGGCTTTATTTTTTCCTTAACGATTTTTGAAAGAGGCACGTCCGCAACTATCTGCGAGATGATTTCATCGACCGAGCCAATGCTTGCAACCGCCTCGCACTCGGAAAGCCCTTCCTCCATTCTGTCCTCGATCATTTCGTCGTAAAACGCCAAGCGCTCTTCTACGTCGTTTTGCGGCAAGCCACCCAAACCCTCACGCAGCCGCGCAAGAAACTCTTGTTTATTCATCGCCATCCTCCTTGGTTACAAACCTATATATTGACACGATCTCTTTCCACTCTTTTTTGAAATCCTCAATGCGTCTTATTCCGTTATCGGTAATATGATAATATTTTCTTAGTCTGCCGTCGTGCTCTGCGGTGCGTACGGTCAGCATATTTGCCGCCTCCAAGCGCTTCAGAATGGTGTATAGGGTAGATTCCGAAAGCTCGATATACGGCTTCATATCTTTTATTATCTTATAGCCGTACGAATCCTCGCTTTTGATCGCCGCTAAAACGCAAACGTCCAAAAGCCCTCGCTTCAACTGAATATCCATACAATACCTCCCCTCGTGTAATACATCGTATCACGAAGTATTGCGTTTGTCAAGAGGTTTTGTCTAAAAAACTTAAAAGCTATTGCAATAATTGCAGAAATGTGGTATGATTATTAAGTTAATTCAACAAAGCGATCAAGGAGAAGCAATTATGATACTTGAATTAAAAAATATAGACAAATCCTTTGGAGAAAAGGAGGTTTTGCGGGGCGTAACGTTTAGCGCGGAGGGAGGCAAAGCATTCGGTCTGCTTGGCAGAAACGGAGCGGGCAAGACCACGACCATCCGCATTCTGATGAACGTATTTCCCGCAAACGGCGGTGAGGTGCTGATCGACGGCAAGCCCATCGACTACAACAGGATAGGTATCGGCTATCTTCCCGAGGAAAGAGGGCTTTATCCCAAAAAGCTTATCATCGACCAGCTTACGTATTTTGCCGAGCTTAAGGGGATGAGCAAAAAGGACGCGGTGAAGTCTATCGACTATTGGCTTGACCGCCTCGCTATGACGGAATACCGCAATAAGCGTCTTGACACCCTTTCAAAGGGAAATCAGCAAAAGATACAGCTCATCACGGCTCTTGCGCACGACCCTGATATCGTTATTCTCGACGAGCCGTTTTCGGGCCTTGACCCCGTAAACGCAATGCTTCTTAAGGATGTTGTAAAGGAGCAGATAGCGAAAGGAAAGATAGTACTGTTTTCAAGCCATCAGATGAGCTATATCGAGGAATTTTGCGACAGCATAGCGATTCTTAACGCGGGCAAGGTCGCTATAAGCGGAGATCTGCACGACATCAAGCGCAACTATCCGCGTGATCGCCTCGTCGTTCGCGCCGAGGATCCCGCGCCAATAATGGAGGAGCTTAAGGACGCGTGCAGCCTTAATGAAAAGGGCGAGCTTTTGATAAAGCTGACGTCGGCGGGCGAAAAGAGAGCGATGATGGCGCGTCTTGCCGCAAATTTCGATTTTGACGAAATCCGAGTGTTCGAGCCGTCGCTCAACGATATTTTCGTGGAATACGCAGGTAACGCACCGCAGGGGGAATAAGCAATGAAGCAGTTTGGTAAGATTTTTAAGTTTGAGCTTAAATATTATTTAAAGAATAAAATTTTCGTAGGTATAACGCTTTTTCTCGTTATAGTTATGGGACTCGTTATGTTTTTGCCGCGCATTGCCGACGCGATAGGAACAGGGGACGGTGAGGTTGCGATCGAGCGTCCCGTGCTTCTCGTAAAGCCCGATGTGCCCGAAAACGCCGACGTGGTAAAGCAGATATTCACCGAGTCCTTTACCGATTACGAGGTACAGGTAACCACGGATGACGATGCGGTTATCAAGGAGAGCATCCTCGCAGAAAAGGCGGAGTGTGCCTTCGTTATGAGCAGTCCCACGTCGTTTAAGTATTACGTTAACAACCTTTCGCTTTACGATATGAACACCGAGATCGCGACTGCGGTGCTTCAGCAGATATATCAGATTAACGCTATGATAGGCGGCGGAATGACTCCCGAACAGGCGACAGACGTGATGAACATCTCGATAACGTCCGAGGTGGAGAGTCTTGGTAAGGATCAGGCGGAAAATTTCTTTTATACCTACATTATGATCTTCGCGCTTTATATGGTCATCCTCCTTTATGGACAGATGGTTGCAACAAACGTGGCGACCGAGAAAAGCTCAAGGGCTATGGAGCTGCTCGTTACGAGCGCAAGACCCACCGCTATGATGTTCGGAAAGGTGCTTTCCTCGTGTCTTGCGGGATTTATGCAGCTCGTTGTCATATTTGGCTCGTCGGTTTTGTTTTATAATATAAATGAGGAATATTGGGGAGATATAATGATAATAAATTCCATTTTTAACATCCCCACGGAGCTGCTTGTATATATGCTGATATTCTTCGCCCTCGGCTTCCTCGTCTACGCCTTTATGTTTGGCGCGGTAGGCTCTACTGCCTCAAAGCTTGAGGACATCAACACCTCCGTTATGCCCGTTACCTTGCTTTTCGTGGCGGGATTTATGGTAGTAATATTCTCAATGTCCTCGGGTGACATCGACAACACCTTGATGACTGTTTGCTCGTATATTCCGTTCACCTCGCCGATGGCAATGTTCACGAGAATAGCCATGAGCTCGGTAGCTTGGTATGAAATTGCAATATCCATAGGTATTCTCGTTGCTTCGACCGTGGGAATCGGCGCGCTTGCGGCAAAAATATACCGTATGGGCATCCTGCTGTACGGTACTCCTCCCAAGATCGGCACGATACTAAAGCTCGCATTCACAAAACAATAAAAACACAACGAGCGATAGCGGATGCTATCGCTCTTTCCTTTATTAATTTTCAGAAGTTGTTTTTTACGTCACGAAATGGTGTAAAATTATAAAAAAGCCAAAGGGGGACGTGTATATGGAAAAAACGATTTCAAGCTCAATGCTTTGTGATTTTGAAAACCATCTTAAGCTCGACGAAAAAAGCGAAAATACTGTCAAAAAATACTTGCGCGATATCGACGCCTTCGCGCGCTACGCAGAGGGCAGGGAGGTAACGAAATCGTTGGTCTTGGATTATAAAAGCGCACTTGCGGAAGAATACGAGCTGTCAAGCGCAAACTCAATGATAGCGGCGGTAAACGCTTTCTTTCGCTTTTTAGGGTGGGGCGAGCTTTGCATCAAGCAGTTTAAGATACAGCGAAAGGCGTTTTGCTCAGAGGAACGAGAGTTGACAAAGGACGAATATTTTCGCTTGGTAAATACCGCAAAGCAAAAGGGGAACGAGCGATTGAATCTGATACTGCAAACGATATGCGGCACGGGTATCCGCGTTAGTGAATTGCGGTTTATCACGGTAGAAGCCGTGCGCAAGGGCGAGGCGGTGGTGTCCTGCAAAAATAAGACCCGAACGGTCTTTATCGTTCGGGGATTGCAGAAAAAACTATTAAATTATGCCAAAAGAAACAGAATTGCGACGGGTTGCTTGTTCCTGACAAAAGCGGGCAAGCCAATGGAAAGGTGTAGTATATGGCGCGAGATGAAGCGCTTGTGCAAGGATGCGCACGTCTCGCCCGCGAAGGTCTTTCCGCACAACCTTCGCCATCTTTTTGCACGCACGTTTTACGGCATTGAAAAGGATATTGCAAAGCTCGCGGACATCCTAGGTCACAGCAATATAAACACGACGAGGATATATATTATCACAACGGGCGAGGAGCATAAGCGTAAGATGGAAAATATGAAGCTGATAATTTAAGCGGCGGCACAGCGCCGCTATAAAAAAGCCGATGCTAAAAACACCGACAATATATATAACATAATTTGCATTATGTTGCAAACTACGCAATTGAGCCATTTTTACATTTTATTTTTTATAGAAAAAAGCGCAGAAATAAAGCCAATGAAAAAATTAATGTCATTGGTTGCTTTGTTGCGCAATTATTTGTGTTTTTTCAATAAAAACTATTGATTTTTTTGAATAAATATGGTAAAATGTATCTGTATAATTATAGCCAATGAAACATAATGCAAATTATGTTGACCTTGCGGATACCGTATGGGTAGAACAAAGGCTTATTCACTATAACGTAAGCGAAAGGAAATAACGCTATGAAAACGAAAAAAATTCTTTTAGGCGCACTTGCCGTAGTTCTGACGATCGCGCTTTCAATCGCCGCAACGGTAGCGTACCTCACCGACGTGGATTCGGAAGAAAATATCTTTACCATTGGTAACGTTGAT
>JAFXAC010000080.1 GCA_017522125.1 Clostridia bacterium
GCAAAAGTGATGTTACTCACTTCGTTCGTAATGATGTTGCTCCCGATGGTCGCAATGATGTGATGTTTGCCCACTGTGCCGAAGGCACAACATCATTGCCGTAGGCTACATCATTAGGCGAAGCCGACATCACTTGCCCGTAAGGGCAAACATCGTTCGGCAGACCTGCTTTATTGCAGGTCGCCGTGCGGTGTGTCGCGTTTTTTGCGGTTATTACTCAAGAACAAGCTCGCTGTTGAAGCCTGACTCAAGCATCCAAGTCAAGTAGTAATAGTATACGGAAGAGGGGGTGCTGGCGCTTGCGTGTGTGGTAACACCCTCGACCTTCTGACATTCTACAGTATACTTTGTAATGAGTGCCTCAAGCTCCTCGCTGTTCTTAACAGCCTTGAGAGCCGCCTCTACCTCGGCAGAAATCTTCTCGACCTGAGGAATGAGATATGCCGCAAGTCTGGTATCTACCTCCTCAACGACCTCACCGTCTGCATCGGTGGTGGGAGGAGTGGAGCCTGTCGAGCCCGTCAGAGGACCTTCATTATTAATATTGGTGATATCCTTGACGCCAAAGCCAAGCGTAAGGGTGGGAAGTGCTACGAAGTTCTGCGTCTTTGCATAGCTCCAAGCATCGGCATCAACACCCTCCTCGGGATATGCAATAAACATATTACCCGTCTTTGCTATATCCATCATATAGTCGTTGTTAAGACGAGAGAGGTTACCATCCTCATCGAGCTGATAGTGAACCTCCTCAACACCGTACTGAAGGATGTTGCGAAGATCGGTTCTTGTATTGATAGCGG
The DNA here is from genome assembly GCA_017522125.1 of Clostridia bacterium. Taxonomy (GTDB): domain Bacteria; phylum Bacillota; class Clostridia; order Oscillospirales; family CAG-272; genus CAG-390. The sequence goes on from JAFXAC010000080.1 coordinate 801, forward strand.
TGATTATCTCCATTGCGCGAGCAACGTTAACGCTATAAGCGGAAACGCCGAACATACTGCCGCAAACGTCATCCTCGGAAATTCGGGGGTACTCAAGAACGTTCATGTAGTAATCATCACCGTAGGTCTTTGCCAGCTCTGCGCCGCCCTTGACAACGCTGAGTGCAAACTTCTGCTCTGCGGTTGCAGATGCGGAAACGTAGCCAAGATCCTTATACTTTTGAATAGTGCGGAGCTGTGCAACGTAGTCGGGGTTTCTGAAGATGGTGGACACGTTCATAACGGGGTTTGCGGTGCTGCTTACGTCAAGTCCCATATGACCGCCGAAGTTTGCGTTATAGGTGGAGCTTGCGATAACGGAGAACTTGTTGGAATTGATACGGTTGGTTGCCCTATCGTACGTCCAATAGTGAGTATTTACTATGGGAAGCTCTCCCGCAATGGGAAGGTAATCCGTGCTGTAGGTTGCTACGTCCTTAAGGAAGTTCTCGCAGTCAGCAAGGGAATCCAAGGTTGCGGGATCGTAGCTGTAGTGGTCAACAAGCTCCTTGTTCAGAAGGAGATACGTGTATTCGCCAACGGGGTTGTTGTTGGGAACAGCGTAGGTCATACCGTCACCAAACTGCTTGATCCAAGCAAGAAGGTCGGGATTTATGTATTCCTTGAGCTTTGCGCCGATATTATCGTCCACGGCGGCAACCCACTCGTTTTCGATGTAATCGATATATCTGTCGTAACCGTCAAACCAGAAAATATCTATCTGATTTGCCTTCTCGTCGGGGTACTTAAGAACGCTTATAGCCGCGCCGTCCGCGCCCTCGATCTGCTCCATTACGGTTTCTTCCTCGGTGATAACGGTTTCCTCATCAGAAACCTCCTCCTGCTCGCGGAACTGCGCATACTGAGGGTTCTCTGCATAGTAAGCATCAAGCCACTCGGGGGTGTTTGCGTCAATACCCTGAGCCTTTGCTGCCTTTTTAGCTTCCTTCAGATGCTTTCTTGCCTCCTCCTGGAGAGCAACTATCTTCTGATTTTCACCGAAAACGCTTTCGATGGTGTTGTAGTATGTATCATAAGTGCAGAAACAAAGATTTACCTGAGTCTTAAAGCTCGACTTGGTTATCTTGTTAAATGCGGCATTTATGGTCTTTGCGGTTTCCTCGGAAACGGGCTTTTCGCAGACCACGTACATTTTGAGAGTAACAGTAGCAGTTGATGCCTTATCGGTAACCTCATCGGTATCGCCGGTTTCGTTTCCGCCGGAGCATCCGGTGAGAATAACGCTGAGCGCCATTACAAGGCACAAAAGCAAGCTCACTATCCGTTTGTTCATAAAGGGTTCCTCCTTACGGTGTGCGCCTCGCGCACGCATATTTATAATAATATTCTACTACAATTTCTATAAAAAGTCAAGTTGATTTTTCGACAGTTTTGTGTGCTTTGTCGTTATCGTAACACGCTGTTAATTTTTATTTTGCACTTTACACAAAGCCCAAAGGCACATTTTGCATTTTATTACAAATTTATTGTCGTTAACAACGATTTATTCATTTTATCTTTGTGAATTATGCACAAGCAAAATCAGTCAATAAATCCCTTAAGATGCTTTGCGCGGCTGGGGTGGCGGAGCTTACGGAGCGCCTTTGCTTCTATCTGGCGAATACGCTCACGGGTGATATCAAATTCCTTGCCCACCTCCTCAAGAGTGCGGCAACGTCCGTCGTAAAGTCCAAAGCGGAGCTTGATAACGTGCTCCTCACGAGGAGTGAGAGTACGAAGCTCGCGGTCGATGACCTCGCGAAGAATTGTTGCGGATGCGGCATCTGCGGGTGCGGGAGTTTCATCATCGGGAATGAAGTCGCCAAGATGGCTATCCTCCTCCTCACCGATAGGAGTTTCAAGCGACACGGGCTCTTGCGCTATCTTCATTATCTCGCGGACCTTGTCAGAGGTCATGCCCATCTTTTCGCCTATCTCCTCTGCGGTAGCCTCACGGCCAAGCTCCTGAAGCATCTGGCGCTGGTAGCGTGCTACCTTGTGTATGGTTTCAACCATATGGACGGGAATTCTGATGGTTCTTGCCTGATCTGCGATAGCGCGGTTGATAGCCTGCCTTATCCACCACGTTGCGTAGGTGGAGAACTTATAGCCCTTGCTGTAATCGAACTTTTCAACAGCCTTCATAAGTCCGAGGTTACCCTCTTGGATAAGGTCAAGGAAGAACATTCCCTTACCGACGTATCTCTTGGCGATGCTTACAACGAGCCTGAGGTTAGCGACAACAAGCTTGTCCTTGGCGTCCTGACGCGCCTCCTCGCTCTGCTCCTCGTCGTGCATGATCTCGGCAAGCTCCCTCTCGGTAACGGCGTCAAGAAGCGGAACGCGTCCTATCTCCTTAAGGTACATTCTTACGGGGTCGTCGATGGCAAGACCCTCCTGCTCCAGAATGCGCTCCATATTCTCGCCCGCGCCGAAGCTTTCGACCTCGCTCTCGATCTTGTCAAGCTCGCTGCTGGAGATATCGTTCTTTATGATATCCTCATTTTCCTCGATCGCGTCATAGATCTTGTCCATCTTGTCTATGTCGTAATCAAGCTCCTCGAGCGCCTCGTCGAAATCAAGCGAGCCGTTTTTTCCCTTTTCGATAAGCTCGTTAACGTCTATCTTCTTCTCGTTCTCGTTCATTTTTATATATCCTTTCTTATGTATATCACTTTTGATTTTTCTGTCTTTGAGCCGCAAGCCTTTTGCGCTTTTCGGCGAGTGCGTCGCCAAGGCTCTTTTCGCCTGTACCCTCTTTTGCTCCGCGAAGCACGGAAATTGCCTCTTCAAGCACCTTAACACCGTTATCGGTCAGCGAACGGCGATTCACCTCAAGGCTTTGCAGCCGCCCCATCTCGTCGGCGGAAAAATCCGCGCCGAGCAAGGAAAAGACGAAGCCGCCCTCCTCACCGTGGAGCCGCATTATTGCGTCAAACGCGCGGCGCGAGAAGTCTGTAAAGAAATCGTCCGATGTGAGAGATACCTGCCCCGCAAGCACGGCGTCGCGCTGCTCGGGAAACAGCAGCAAAAGCCCAAGTATCGTTTCCTCTGCCGCCGCCGCACGCGGATTTTTCGCGGCGTCGGGGTTTATCCTATCCCCGAAATCCCTTATTGATGCGTGGGCTTCCTTCGTTTGGGCATTTTTTAGCTCCCACAGCTTTTTATTTCGCTGTTTTTCGACGTCGCCTGCAAGTGCGTCCGCTGAAACCTTAAGCCTTTCGGCGGCTCGCATAACGTAGACCTCGCGCTCAACGCCCGAATAGTAATCGGAGATTATTCCAACTATATCCGCAACGGCGCGTAGCTTTTGGTCGGTCTGTGACACGTCATATTTCTGCGCCACAGCCTCAAGCTTATATTCAAATCCCGTGCGGCTCTGCTCTATGAGCGACTTAAACGCCGCCGCGCCGAATTTCTTTATATACTCGTCAGGGTCCTTTGCGCCTTCCATTTTCAGTACCCTGACCTCCACACCCACGGCACCGAGCAAGCGCATCGCCTTGTTTGCGGCATTAACGCCCGCCTCGTCGGAATCGTAGGAGATTATGACTCGTTTGGTGTATTTTGCGATGATCCTCGCGTGCTCCTCGGTAATAGCCGTGCCGAGAGTAGCGACGGCGTTTTCAAATCCCGCCTGATGAAGCGCGATAACGTCCATATAGCCCTCGCAAAGTATCAGCTGCTCGGCGCAATGGTCCTTTGCGTAATTCAGGGCAAAGAGATTTTTGCTCTTTTTGAACGCGGGGGTGTCCGAGGTGTTCAGATATTTCGGCTTCGAGTTGTCCATAACTCTGCCGCCGAATGCCACGATATTTCTTGACGTATCGACTATCGGAAATATCACACGATTGCGGAAATAATCGTACGCTCTGCCCGTTTTTTCGCTCTTTCCGCAGAGGAAGCCGACTATCATCTCCTCCTCCGTAAAGCCGTTTTTGCGCAGATGGTCGCGGAGCATACCGAAATCGTTTGGCGCATATCCGAGATAAAAATGCTTGACGGTCGCACCCGAAAGCTTACGCTCGGCTATGTACTCCCTCGCCTGTGCGCCGCAAGGCTCGTGCATCAGGCAATGGTGGAAAAACCTTGCCGCCGCGGTATTCATTTCTCTGATACGCTCGCGGCTCGGTCCCTTTCGGTACTCCCTGTTATCCTGCGGGATCGTGATGCCCGCCCGTGCCGCCAGCATTTCAAGCGCGGTTGGATAATCGACGTTTTCCGCCTTCATAATAAAGGTTATGACGTCGCCGCCCGCGCCGCAGCCGAAGCAATAAAAGCTATCAGATGCCTTAAAAACGGTAAACGACGGCGTGCGTTCGCTGTGGAAGGGGCAAAGCCCCGACATATTCGAGCCTGCGCGCTTGAGCGTAACGTACGAGCCTATGACCTGCTCGATATCGCTTCTGCGTACTATTTCTTCAACTACCTCACGCGGTATCACGCTTTTCCCCTCCTTTAAAAATTTCAGACATAAATAATATACGCAAAAAAATCGCAAAAACCTCTTTTTTTGAAAGATTTTTTGCGATTTTTCTTGGTTTTTTATGAAAAAAGTTTATTCTGCGGGAAAGGAGAGCTTTGTTCCCGTCTTTTTGATTATCGCGCGACTTGCGGTCATCTCGCAAATTCGGTCAAAAAGCGGCTCGGCATCCTCCTCTGCCACCTCGATGGAGAGCTTTACGTCGGCGGCAAACTCACTCGACGTAACGTTTGCGCCAACGCGTTTAAGCTCATAGGTTATTTTCTGGTGGTCGTTATAGGTACAGCTGACCTCCGCGGTCACGAACGGCTCAAGCGTGACGATGCCCGCCGCATCCACAGCCATTTTTGCGGCGGCGGAATACGCCCTGACAAGTCCGCCCGTGCCAAGCAGAATGCCGCCGAAGTATCTCGTCACCACCACAACAACGCCGTCGAGCTTGTTTTTAACAAGCACCTCAAGCACAGGCATTCCCGCGCTTCCCTGCGGCTCGCCGTCGTCGGAATAACGCTTTTGCGCACCGCCGTTCAAAACGTAGGCAAAGACGTTGTGGCGTGCGTCGGCGTGCTTTTTCTTTATTCTTTTTATAAACTCCGTCGCCTCCTCCTCGTTTGCAACGGGGGCGGCATAGCCGATAAATTCGGAGCGCTTTTCAACAAGGCTTGCGCTTGCCTCGCGCATAACGGTGATAACGCTGTCCATCACCACTCCTCCTTTTTGGGAAGGGGCGGATTTGAGCCGTCCTGCGCCTCGTATCGTGCCATCATTCCACGCACACGCGCGTCAACGGTAGCGTATACCGTGATATGCTCCGCGCCGTAATCGACCTCGTCGACCGCGGCGAGCGTGTAAAGCGTGCTAACGGCACCCGCCTCGGAGTTCGGGATAAAATACTTTATCTTCTTTTTCCCTGCCCTTACAAGCTCTTCGAGTGCCTGACTCAGCTCGTCTATTCCTTGACCCGTGAGTGCGGAAATGCACACGCTCCTTCGTGTTTCGCCATGCTCGGTGGTGGGTGCGGGGACGTTACTTGCCTCCCTATCGCATTTATTGTAAACGATGAGCGAGGGCTTATCGCCCGCACCAAGCTCGGCAAGGAGATTTTCCGTTACCTCAAGCTGTGCGGGATATTCGGGGTCGGATGCGTCCACGATTATCATAAGAATATCGGAGCATACCGCCTCGTCAAGCGTGGAGCTGAATGCTTTTATAAGATGGTGCGGAAGTCGGCGTATAAAGCCGACCGTATCGGTAAGCAGAACGTCGTCGCCACTCGGCAGAGAAAACTTGCGCGTAGTGGGGTCAAGTGTTGCAAAGAGCTTGTCCTCCGCAAGAATGCCCGCATCTGTAAGTCTGTTGAGCAGGGTGGATTTGCCTGCGTTCGTATATCCGACGATAGCGATTTTTTGTATTCCACTCCTATCGCGTGCGGCGCGCTTGGTCTTGCGCTGAACGGCAAGCTCGGCAAGCTCCGCCTCAAGCGCCGTTACTCTGCGCTTGATGTGGCGGCGGTCGGACTCAAGCTTTGACTCACCGGGTCCGCGCGTTCCGATGCCTCCGCCAAGACGGGAGAGCTGTGTTCCCTTACCGATGAGGCGGGGTGCGGTGTATTTTAGCTGTGCAAGCTCGACCTGAAGCTTTCCCTCCGCGGTGGTCGCGTGGAGAGCAAATATATCAAGTATCAGCATCGAACGGTCTATGACGCGCACGCCGTCAAGCTCGTCCTCGATATTTCTTATCTGCGACGGTGTAAGCTCGCAATCGAAAACGGCAAGGTCGATATCGTTGTTTTCGCAAAGCTCCGAAAGCTCAATGAGCTTTCCCGAGCCTATATAGGTACGCACGTCGGGGGTCTGACGCGACTGCACCATAGTCGCAACGACCTCGCCCCCTGCCGTATCAAGCAGGCGGCGCAGCTCCTCAAGGGATATCTCGCACTCGCCGTCGCGCATATCTCCCGCGTCGACACCGACAAGGACCGCCCTGCCCGTTTCTATTTTACTTTTTATTTCGTTCGTTGGCATAAGATCACTTCCTTTTCAGCCAAAATTGAAACAAGGGCAAGCAACGCGTTGCGCGCAGCTTGCCCGATGCTCCGAAAAGCTTATTTGTTCTTTGCCTCAAGTCTCTTCTTGAACTTGTCAACGCGTCCGCCGGCATCAACGAATTTCTGCTTACCGGTGAAGAACGGATGGCACTTGGAACAAATTTCAACTCTGATCTCGTCGCCGCCTCTGGGGTTGGTGGAACGGGTCGTTACAGCCTCGCCGCAAGCGCAACGAATGGTTACTTCTTCATACTTAGGATGGATACCCTGCTTCATTTCAATACCTCTCTTTTAGCGGTGTGTATTGACGGATTTTGCCGTCGATGCCGCAATTACAAGAGATTATACCATATTTATTTTAATATTGCAATAGTTTTTTCGCATTTTCTTTATTATTTTGCCCGATTTTTTGAAAATTAGCAAAAATAAAGGGCGTACCGATTGGTACACCCTTTATTTTCTTCTTTTCGTCGGAATTAGATCTTCTCCTTAACCTTGGAAGCCTTGCCGACTCTGTCGCGAAGATAGTAGAGCTTAGCGCGTCTGACAACACCCGAACGGGTAATATCAACAGCTA
>JAFXAC010000081.1 GCA_017522125.1 Clostridia bacterium
ATATGATTTCGATCATCAAAGCTCGATTATTTCAAGTCCGTCGCAGCCCTTCAGCGCGTCGGCAAAGCCGACCACACACACAGCGCCCTCGTCGCGCATAGCGCGAAGGCTGGGCGCGATAGCGCGGAGCGCGGCGGCATCCGTCGCTATCATCTCGGCGCGTCGGCGCGAAAGCTCCGCCTCTCCGATGCCGAGGAAATATCTCTCGTCCGCGCCGTGTCCGCGTGCCGCGGGGGTAGCAAGCGGCTCGGTCGACGCGACGGCGGAAATGACGTATTTGTCAATTTCCTCGCCCCTGTCGCAAAAGGCTTCGATATGCTCCGCCATTTTTCCGAACACGCCGAGCGTGCGCACGGGAGAGGGGTCGCGGTAGGAATAGCACAGCATTACGCCGTCCCTGCCCGTTTGCATACCCACGCCGTACGCGCCGCCCTGCACGCGCACCTCGTTCCAGAGGTAGTCGAGCGAGAGTATCTTGTCGGCTACGCCGCGCGCGCCGCCCGCCCTTTCGCCAATACGGCTAAGGTGATATCCGCAAGCGGCAAAGCTGATGCCCGCGGGCACGGAAATTCCCATTTTATACGGCAGAGCCGTCTTATATTCCGCGCCGTCGGCAAGGGCTACGCCCTCGGGGAGCGCGTTTATAATAGCGTCAACGCGCCTCGGCTCGCTTGAGGTGACGGAAGCCGTAAGCCTTGCGCGGCAGAGTGAATTTTTCTGAATGCGGCAAAGAAGGTCACAAAGTGCGCCGACCTCACCGTCAAAATTCTTGGCAAGCGTGCGCAAATAGCGAATGGATGAAAATCCCCTTATCGCCTCGTTTACCGCGCCGCGCGCGCTGAAATGCGCGCCCACCGCGCTTGCGGCAAGGGAGTGTCCCGACATTACCGCCTCCTGCTTTGCGTACTCGTCCTCCTGCAAAACTATCTCGCGTATCGCGTCCGTACTGCGAAGGTCGGTACGGAGCAGGACTTCCTCTATAAGCTCCAGCGCCTTGCCGATATTCTCGTCAAGCACGCTTATGCGCACGGTAAGGCAGGGCGTGCATTTGTCAACGACTCCGTCGCGGCTGTGAACGCCGAGATCGTAGCTTACAGCGCCGATATAGGTCTTTATCTCCTGCTGGAGCGCGGCTACGCTGTAATTTTCGGTGGAAAGCTCCCCGAAAAGCGCGGGCAGGAGCGCGGCGGCTGAAAGCTCGTCAAGCGTAAGGTCACAAAGCGAAAAATACAGAGAAATATAAGTTATCCCGCTTGTTTTAACGGGGTGATAGAGCAGCTTTACGCCCGCTATCTCGCCAAGCTCGGTCCTTGTAAGCTCGGGCATATCGCCTATCTGCGAAAGCGGGAGCGTGGGGAGCGTTGCAAGCTGCTCGGCGGTGTCGGGAGTCTGTTGCCAGAGCGCAAGCGCGGCGCCCTCTCGGCGCAGCTCCGCCTTTTCGTCCTCGCTCATAGCGGCAAGCTCGTTTGCAAGGCGTGCCGCCTCCCTCTCGCGCTTTTCTGCGCCGAGAGTAGCGCTTGGGAGCATATGAAGGATAGCCACCTTGTCGTCAAGCAGCATTTCGGCAAGGAGCTTTTCGAAGGTATCGTCCTCAAGCATAGCGCGGAGCGCGTCCGCCTCGCCCTCGTTGTCGAGATACAGCATCGGGTCGCCGCCGTAGAGCCACGAATCGAACGCGGCGCTCGCGCGGTAAAGTCCCTGCGGCTCGGGCGTCTGACGCAGGCGGAAGGCTATGCGGTTTATCGACGCGCGGAGCGCACCACGGTCAAGCCCGCCCTCGATGAGCGAGCGCGCCGTGTCGCGGATAATCGCGATCACCTTATCGCTGTCGGCATCGTTCATATTGCGCACCTGCAAAATAAGCGCGGTCTGCGCAATTCCGTCGGAGAGATAAAGGCTCAAGTCCTCGCCAAGCCCCGACGAAAGCAAGGCGCGGCAAAGCGGCGCTTCGTTGCTGTCCGCAAGCGCGTTGCAAAGCACCTTTGCGGCAAGGAGCTTGCGCTTATCCTCAAAGCCGCAAAGCAGCTTTCCGACGGTGAGAATGGCTTTATTTTCGCCGTCCTCGCCCTCGGCTACCTCGAAATACTCCGTCCTCTCAACGCGCGCGCTGACGGATGGCTCGATATCAAGGCTGACGGGGGCGGCATCAAAGCGCGACAGATACGAGTCGATAAGCGTGAGCGTTTCGACGAGCGGAATATCTCCGTCAAGATATATCAGCGCGTTTGAGGGGTGATAGTGCTTTTTATAGGTCTTTATAAACTGCTCGTAGGTGAGGTCGGGGATCTCCTCGGGCGCACCGCCCGAATTGAAGCGGTAGCAATTATTCGGGAACAAAAGCGAGTTTATTCCTATCTCAATATTATCGTCAACGCCCGACATCGCGCCCTTCATCTCGTTGAAAACGACTCCCTTGTAGGACGGTGTATCGCCGTCAAGCTCGACGTGATGCCCCTCCTGATAAAAAATGTTTTTATCCTTCAATATCGCGGGCGCAAACACCGCGTCAAGATATACCGAGGTGAGATTCATAAAATCGGCGGTATTTCTGCTCGACACGGGGTATATCGTCTTGTCGGGGTAGGTCATAGCGTTGAGAAAGGTCTTCATCGAGCTTTTGAGCAGCTCGACGAACGGCTCGCGCACGGGGTATTTTTCCGAGCCGCAAAGCACCGAATGCTCAAGTATGTGAAAAACGCCCGTGGAATCCGTGGGCAAGGTCTTAAAGCCTATGCAGAAGAGCTTGTTGTCCTCACCGTTGTCACTAAAGCACAGCGATGCGCCGCTTTTTTCGTGCGTCATCTCAACGAATGCGCCGCCGAGACTCTCCCTTTCGCGCACGCGGGTAACTATAAAGCCGCAAAGCCTTTGATTTTCCTTCAAATCGTTCATCTTTATCTCCTTCAATGTGTTTCCGTTACTTCCATAAAATATTCCGCGACCTGTGCGGGGGGAGTTGACATTCCCTCCTTAACCCACCATTTAAGCACCTCCGAAAAGCTGCCCGTAAGGTAGTTTATCAGAAAGTCGCGCGGCACGCGCGCGCCAAAATCGTCGGCATGCAGGCAAAAAAGCTGTGTAAGATACTCGCGAAGATATCTCATAAATATATATCCGCTGTCCGAGGAGAGTATCCCAATAACGCGCCCGCGGCTCTCGTAAAGATGCCAAAGCACGTGCGAGAGCTTTTCGTAAAGCGTTTTTGAGTCCTCGCCGTACTCGCATATCCCGCCCTTGAAAACGTGGTCGAAGATATCCGCACACATCTCGCGCAAAAGCATATCCTTGGTTTCAAAATGCGTGTAAAACGTGCTTCGGCAGATATCCGCCGCGTCGATTATCTCCTGAACGGTGATGTTTTCGTACCTTTTGCGCTCAAGAAGCGAGCCAAACGCCGAAAATATGGCGTCCCTCGTTTTTTTCTGCCTTCTGTCCATAGCTCCCCCGTACATTTTTTGAAAAATGTTCATTATCGAACACCGCCGCGCATTTGACTGTTGCTTTTTTCACTTTCGCGGCATACAATAATATCATACACCGTGTTCGGTATTGTATACATTATACAGCCAAAAAGGAACGCGGTCAAGGGGTAAAATGAAAACAGAAAGAAACATTTTAGCGGCATTTTTACTTAATCTATCCTTCTCGGTGCTTGAGCTGTTCGGCGGCTTCTTTACGGGGAGCATAGCCATTGTGTCCGACGCGATACACGATTTCGGAGACTCCGTAAGCATCGGAATCTCATATTTCCTTGAAAAAAAGAGCAAGGGCAAGCCCGATTCAAAATACACCTACGGCTACGCGCGCTACTCGGTGCTTGGCGCGGTGATAACGAGCGCGATACTTACCGTCGGCTCGCTACTTATCATTTGGCGCGCCGTCGACCGCCTTATTCACCCCGAGGAGATACGCCCGTACAGTATGATGATATTTGCCGTGTTCGGACTTCTTATGAATCTTCTTGCGGCTTATTTCACGCACGGCGGCGGCTCGCTCAACCAAAGGGCGGTAAACCTGCACATGCTTGAGGACGTACTCGGCTGGGCGGCGGTGCTTGTCGGCGCTGTCCTGATACGCCTGACGGGATTTTACTTTATCGACCCGCTATTGTCTATGGGAGTTGCCGTTTTCATTCTCGTCGAGTCGTGTCGCTCGTTCTCGCACCTTGCGGAGCTTTTCCTTGAAAAGATACCGCGCGGCATCGACATATCGGAGCTTACGGAGCATATCCTTGCTATAGACGGCGTTGTGGGCGTGCATCACGTCCACGTGCGCAGCTTTGACGGTGTAAACAACAGCGCGACGATGCACGTCGTGATAAGCGAGGGCGACTACGCCGCAATAAAGCGTGCGGTGAAGGAAGAGCTGCGCGAACACGGCATAGCCCACGCAACGCTTGAGCTTGAGAGCGCGGACGAGGAATGCACGGACGTTGAATGCTCCGCCGTCGCTCTCACCGCCGACGCGCACCATCATCACCATCATCACCATCATTAAGCCTTGGGCGGATTTTTTGTAAAAATCCGCCTTTCCTCTTTATTTTCATTTGATATTATGGTATAATCAATTATATTGAAAATCCCTCAAAAACAGGCAAAAATCTCACTTGCAACCCCGAGTTGTCAAATTGCAAGCCGCCGTTTGGTAGTTTGCAACCGTTTTTTATGGTAGTATATAGGCACGGTGAGAGCCGAATACATCACAGAGGTGACAAAAAATGATATTAGCTGACAAAATTATCAGACTGCGCAAGAAGAACGGGTGGTCGCAAGAGGAGCTTGCTGAAAAGATGAACGTTTCAAGGCAAGCGGTCTCAAAATGGGAAGCGGCGCAAACTATCCCCGACCTTGAAAAGCTGATGAAGCTATCCTCACTTTTCGGGGTGACGATAGACTATCTCGTAAAAGATGAGATAGAAGATGAAGAATTTACCGACTCTGAGGAATCCCCGATAAAGCGGGTAAGCCTTGCTGACGCTCACGCGTATCTCGCATCAAGGGCGCACGCCGCAAAAAAAATAGCCTTCGCTACTATGCTGTGCGTACTCTCCCCAATTCCGCTAATAGCTCTTACAGCATTTTCGGAATACAAAGCACTTATGTCCGAGGGCACAGCCGTTGCAATAGGCGTTGGCGTATTGCTTGCCGTAGTAACGGCGGCAGTTGCGATTTTCGTAAAATGCGGATTTGCAAACGCTCCTTTTGAGTTTCTTGACGAGGTATATTTTGAAACGGAATACGGCGTTGCAGGTATGGTAAATGAGAAAAAGAACGCCTACCGCCAAAAGCATTCTTTATTAAATACTATCGGCGTTTGCCTGTGTGTGGCATCCCCCATTCCCTTGATAGTCGTCGCTTTGACCCTGTCGGAATTTTACGCGGTCCTTATGGTCTGTCTTTTGCTTGCCATAGTCGCCTCTGCAGTGTTCCTTTTCGTCCTTTCGGGCGTTAAGTGGGCAAGCATGCAAAGACTTTTGCGCGATCCCGAATATGCCCCCAACTGTGTTTGCCTTGATGAAAAAATGGCAAGAAACAAGAAAATATGCGATAGCGTTGAGGGCGCTGTGTGGGCGTGCGCTGCCGCGGTATACTTTATTTGGAGCTTTACCACCGATGCGTGGCACGTAACTTGGGTAGTATGGGTTATAGCTGCCGAGATCGATGGAATAATACATGCAATATTTGGACAAAAAAACTGATGGAGCTTATAATCAAAAAATTCGACGAGCTTTCCGCCGACGAGCTTTACGAGATACTGCGTGCGCGCAGTGCCGTATTCGTGGTGGAGCAAAATTGCCCCTATCAGGATATTGACGGCAAGGACAAAGCCGCCTACCACCTTTGGTATCGGGACGAGGACGGCATTGCCGCCTATATCCGCGTGCTTCCCAAGGGCGTGTCGTTCCCCGACTGCTCGATCGGACGCGTTATCTCCCTGCGCCGCCGCAAGGGGCTTGCAAGCTCGCTTATGGCGGAGGGAATACGGCTTGCACAGGAAAAATTCGGCGCTGAAGCTATCCGCATAGAGGCGCAGTCCTACGCGCAGAGGTTTTACGAATACTGCGGCTTTCGCAGGATATCGGAGGACGAGTTTGACGTTGACGGCATTCCGCACGTGCTGATGATTTGGGAAAAGTAAAGAAAAATGATGTGAGCCAAATGCTAAAAGCATTTGGCTCACATCATTTTTAGTCCTCGTAGCTCTCGTCCTCGGCAGAGGTCAGAATGGAAACGGCATTCTTTGAAAGATATTCAAGCGGATCTACCGCCTTATCGTTAACCATTACCTCAAAGTGCAGGTGAGGCTCGTCCGCGACCTCAAGCACCGCGCCGTCGCCAACACAGCCGATAAGGTCGCCCGCCTTCACCTTCGTGCCGACCTTCACGCCCTCGGGCAGAGTGTCGGAAAGATTCTTATACACGCTAATAGCCTTTCCGCTATGCTCGATGCTGATGCACTTGCCCATAAGGGGATCGTCGCTGATGCTCAGTATCTTGCCGTCCGCCGCGGCGTAGACGGGTGCTGCCTCGGCTGTTACGATATCCACGCCGAGATGCACGCGCCACTCGTTAAGCGTGGGCGAGAACACCTGAACCGTGGGATCGTGCTTACTGCCGAGAATTCCGTCGTCGGTGGGCAGAATAAAGGTGGGAACGGGCTCGATGACCTCGGCGGCGTCACCCGTCACGTCGCCGTCAGCACCCGCGTTTTCGGTTACGGGAGGCTCGGTATCCGAGGGGCGAGGCGGGAGAGTGGTGGGAGGCTCCGTCGTTATGGGCGCGCTCGTAACGTCGGGCGCGGTGGTGACGGGGGGCGGGTCCTTTTTGGCTTTGTTAGCCGCAGAGGTGGCGGCTACCGCTACGGCAAGCACGATAAGAAGCACGGCTACCGTTATATAGACCGTGCGGTTAACGCGCTCAACGTAAGCCTTGTCCTTGCTACCGTCCTTCCCGTCGTCCGCTTTTTTGCCCCAGAGCTTTCGGGGCTTTTTAGGCTTGATCTTCATTTTAAGACTCCTTTTGTAATGTAGTTCTTCGTTCAGCTTGGCTGACGATTTCAACTATATTTTTGCCAAAAAGGGAGATTTTATTCAGATCCGCAAAAAAACACCGATAATAATGAAAAAAGCCTTACATTTAAGTGCCTTGCCTCATTTCTTTTCCGCTGTTGACATTTGCTCGGTTCGATTGTATAATGGTATTATAAATGAAGAAAATTCACTTGGAGGAAGTATGAGGATCCGTTTTAGATTTTTAGCATTTTCCCTTGCGTTTATACTATCCCTCTCCTGCCTTGCGGCGTGCGACGGCGGCGAGAACGTGCAGACCGAACCCGACGTGACCACCCCAGCCGCGGACGTGACCACCTCTGCCACGGACGTGACTACCCCAGACGGCGACGTGACCACCGCCGCGCCGAGCGCGGGTGCTGTTTCGGGCGTTTATTCCGCAGGACTTGCGTACAGCGTAAACGGTGACGGCGTTTCCTGCACCATCGTCGGCATCGGCACCTGCACGGACACCGAGCTTGTCATCGGCGGCGAAATAGACGGCTACACCGTCACCGCCGTGGCAGATCGCGCCTTCAAAGGCAACCAAACGATAACGAAGGTGACTATCTCCGATACCGTCACCAAGATCGGAGCGTCAGCCTTCGGTGATTGCTCCGCGCTCACCGAGGTGGAAGTCCCCGAGGTGCTTGAGCAGATCGCACCCGACGCATTCGAGGGCTGTGATGCCCTGAAGGAGGTCCCCTCCGCCCCCGACACGCCGACACCGCCCCAGCCCGAGGCTCCCCACGTCCACGCCTTCAGCGCGTGGGTAACGATGCAGACGCCCACCTGCACGGTAAGCGGAGTAGAGGAGCGCATCTGTGCGTGCGGCGAGGGCGAGAGCAGAAGCATCGAAATGACGGAGCATATCTACGGACCTGACGGCACTTGCCTACGTTGCCCCGCCAAAACACAGGGGCTTTACTTCCGCCTCAATCCCGACGGCGAGAGCTATTCCGTCTGCGGCATAGGCACATACACCGACTCCGCGCTCATAATTCCCGCAACGCACAACGGCAAGAGCGTGACTGCTATCGGCGCATCCGCGTTTTCGAGATGCACCTCGATCACGAGCGTGACCGTATCGGGAAGCGTTACGAGCATCGGCGCATCCGCGTTTTCGAGATGCACCTCGCTCCAAAGCGTCGTTATCGACAACGGTGTTACCACCGTCGGCGAGCAGGCGTTTATGGGATGTTCCGCGCTTTCAAGCGTCAGCATATCGGAAAGCGTTACGAGCATCGGCTCCTTCGCATTCGAGGAATGCGGAAAATTAAAATACAACAAATATGAAAGCTGTAAATATCTCGGCAACGCACAAACCCCTTACCTCGTGCTTTGCCACGCGGACAGAGCTGCGACATCACTTGAGATACACGCCGACACAAGGATCATTGCCCCTTGTGCGTTTGAGGACTGCGCCATTGCGAGCATAAACGTTCCCGCACGCGTTGTAAGCGTCGGCGAGAGAGCGTTTGCGTACACTCCAAGCCTTGCCGTGATAACGGTAGACGAGAGTAATCCCGTATATTACAGCGCGGAAAATTGCATAATCGAGCGCGCAACGGGGCTTCTCGTTGCGGGCTGTGCGACGAGCGTCATTCCCGACGGCGTGAGCGCCATCGCCAACGACTCGTTCGTTGGATGCGCAAATCTTACTGCCGTGATAATTCCCGACGGAGTCAAAAGCATTGGCGAGTTTGCGTTTTACAACTGTACGGATCTGACGGATGTGCGTCTGCCCGACAGTATAGAGCGCATCGGACAGTGGGCGTTTGAAAACTGCAACGGCATAAGCTTTGCCGTACACGAAAACTGCAAATATCTCGGCAACGTGCAAAACCCCTACCTCGCGCTTTACCGCGCGGACAGCTCCGTGACCTCGGTTAGCGTGCATAGCCGCACAAGGATGCTTGCCGACTCGTCGCTTATAAACTGCAACAAGCTGACGCAGGTAAAAATACCGCAGAGCGTCGTAAGCATCGGCAAGAACGCGCTTGCCAACTGCGAAAGCCTTACCGCCGTAACATACGACGGAAGCCGCGCGCAGTGGTCGGCTGTCAAAAAGGCGGAAAATTGGGATACAAGAACGGGTGAATACACGCTAACGTGCCTCGTGGCGGACGGCGATCACGTGCATACGAGCGAGGGGCTTTCGTACAAGCTCAACGCCGACGGCGAGGGCTATACCGTTATCGGCATCGGCACCTGTACCGACTCCGCGATCGTCATTCCCGCAACGCACAACGGCAAGAGCGTGACTGCTATCGGCGCATCCGCATTTGAGGATCGCACCGCGATCACGAGCGTGACCGTACCCGAAAGCGTCACAAGCATCGGTGCATCCGCGTTTATGGGCTGCATACGGCTTGAAAGGGTCGAGCTTCACGACGGCATTACAAGCATCGGCACGATGGCGTTTTGCAGATGCATTTCGTTAAAAAGCGTGGATATCCCCAAGAGGCTTGCCATTCTTGCCCCCGCGCTGTTCGAGCAATGCGGACGTCTTGAGATATTGAGCATTCCCGAAGGAGTCGTGCGCATAGGCGATAACGCGTTTTTGAGCTGTGGGCTTTTGTCGACGGTGTACTTCCCCGCAAGCGTTAAGCAGATATCTCCTTTTGCCTTTTATGAATGTTCATCTCTAAAGAAGATATTCTACTCGGGAAGTCGCAAGGATTTCGACAGTATGGCTCTTGTGGGGATCCCGAGCAATTGCGAGATAACCTGTCTTGCCACGGTAGAGCCGCCCGAAAACGAGGGGCTTGCATACACCCTGAACGAGGATGGGCAAAGCTATTCGGTAAGCGGACGCGGCTTGTGCGAGGACTCTGTGATATCCATTCCCTCGACACACAACGGCAAGAGCGTGACCGCCATCAGCCCGCGCGCGTTCCTTAACGACGCAATGCTTTCGTGCATTATCATTCCCGACAGCATTACGAGCATCGGAAATTCCGCATTTTTCAACTGCTTGTCGCTTACCGACGTCGATTTCGGCAATGGCGTCAAGAGCATTGGTGCCACTTCGTTTGCCTTGTGCGGACTTACCGCCATAGAGCTTCCCGCCTCAGTTGAGAGCATTGGGATAGGGGCATTTGCCTACAGCACTGCCCTTGCAAGCATAACGGTAGACGAGAGCAATCCCGTGTATTACAGCGCGGGAAATTGCATCATCGAGCGCGCGACGGGGCTTCTCGTTGCGGGCTGTGCAACGAGCGCCATTCCCGACGGAGTTACAAAGATAGGAGATGAGGTGTTCGCCTTCAATTCCTCGCTTACGAGTATAAGCATAGCGGCGAGCGTTACTGCCATCGGCGAGCGCGCGTTCTGCGCTTGCGATCAGCTGACGAGCATACGCTTTGGCGGCACGACGGCGCAATGGGCGGCTATCGAAAAGGGAAAGGATTGGGACGGCGGACTCAACGCCTACACCGTGTATTGCACGGACGGAAACGTAAGTAAGTAAAACGCCGTTGGCTTACGGCAAATATTAAAAAAGGGGCTGATTGGGCACCTACTGTAAAGCAGTTTTATATCAAAACACAAAAGGGACGAGGTTTTCTCGTCCTTTTTGCACACGACCTTGCCTGCAAGGTATAGTGTGTTATACCATATTTTGTTTTCGGGTGGTAAAGGAGTGATGTTTTTGCTTACGCAAAAGTGATGTTACTCACTTCGTTCGTAATGATGTTGCGCCCGTTGGTCGCAATGATGTGATGTTTGCCCACTGTGCCGTAGGCACTACATCATTGCC
>JAFXAC010000082.1 GCA_017522125.1 Clostridia bacterium
ATAGCGGTAATTACACCCCTCATCATCGCCAAGGGATAACTATACCTTCACGAAAAACAGCTCGCATCTAAATCTGCTTAACACAAACTCCAAGAGTTGGTAGTGGCAAATCTGCCTACCCTGCCAGAAAAAAGCACTTGCGCAAGCAAGTGCTTTTTTCAACGAAATTTGCCCTTGCGGGCAAGTGAAATATTTCTGCGAAATGTGAAATACGCCTGCGGCGTGTGAAATATTCGCTTCGCGAATGTGGGCAAATTTCATTTCACATTGCGACCTGTGGTAGCAATATTTCACAATTCGCGAAGTGAATTATTTCACATTCGGCGTATGCCGAATATTTCACTAAAAGCTTTCGACTCTAAAGTATTTCTAAATTTTGTAGATGCATTTCGGGCATTTCGGGTCTGTAGACGTATTCGGACTGGCGAAACGGTTGAAGTGTTTACAAAATTGTGGTATAATAAAGCAAAGAAAGGCGGTGGAGCATAATGATCAATCACTATAATGAATTTGATAATTTAATGTCTTGCTTCAATGATGCGCGCAAATATGCACTTGAGAATGCGGAGCGTTTTGAAAACATAGAATCAAATCGTGTAGATTACTCAACGCCATCTGATTTTTACTACGGAATTCACACGCCGTCTTTGATCTTAAAAATTGCCTATTCAAAATCCTATACAAAGGGAAGAAAATTAAAAAACATAGGCAATCGTGAAGAATATATGTCATACGAATACGATGACTCTGACCGATTGATAAAAATATCTGAGCATGGAGAAAAATCAACCACTTTTTGTTGTATTTTTCAACTGAATGATTTTGAGTGGATAATTCCGGTTTACAAATATAACGATCACTATTGTGAACGGTATAAAGCGGAAATGAGAAAGTATGATGAACATGGAAGAATCTTGATTTATGCCCGATTTGATACGGCACAAGTTTGGTTAGAAAGATATACATATTCTAAGGACAATCCGCAAAATGCAGTATGTGAGTTTTGGAACTATATCCCAAATCTTTCTCATTCAAGCAAAAATAAATCTGTTTCTGAAACGGGTTCTCCGGCACAATTATGGATATTTGAACTTGATTTGAGTGACCTCAAAAAGGTTAACGGAGAACTGATAGAATCTTATACACGAGATTTTTCTGCATATCGACAGAAGCCGCCCTGTTTACCGCCGCCACAAATATCATATAAAAAGTATTGATACATAGGTTTTGTTACAAGCATGGCGTTGCGCCCCGGAAGATAGCGGTCAAGTGCAACTCCCATCATCGCCAAGGGGGGGAGTCTCCCCTCTTCAAAACTGACCTGCATCTAAATCAGCCACACACGGTTTTGCGTCTAAATCGGACACACATCACAGAAAAAAGGAGCCGTCTCAAATGCGAAAAAATCGCATTTGAGACGGCTCCTTTGCCGTTTATATGCGCCCGTTTAATGAACGTTGGCAGGGGAGAGGATAGATAAAAATCCTCGATTTTAACCCGCCAATAGCCCCAAAATTTTGTTATTTTTTTAACAAAACTGCCCAAAAATCAGCCCGTTTTGCTTTCTTTTGAAAGGCAAAAATCGGCGGAATTAAGCTCTGATGCGGTGAAAGTGAGGCAAAAAAGCGCACTTCCTCATTTTTTATTTTGCGGCTGAAAAACTATCCGTATGAGCGGCAAACGTGTTGTGCTCCTTGCCAGAATCAAGCATTTACCGCATATTGCAAGCTTTTGGAAAACGCGTATTATATTATTAAACTATAAAGTTTGTATCAATTTAACTTATATTATTACAAATTTATTCGCAGAACTTGACACGCGTGTTAAAATATGCTATCATTACTCTGTAGAGTTATATTTATATTATATATTTTATTTTATTATCTGCTTTGCGGCGGACAAAAACTTGATTTGACGTTATTTTAGCGCGAAAGGAAACAAGGTTATGAAAAGAGCATTAGCATGGGTTCTGGTGTTTCTGCTGATTGTGGTGGGGGCGGTCGTCGGTACGCTGGCGTACCTTACGGATCGGGACGCAAAAACGAACGTTTTTACTATCGGTGACATAAATATCGAGCTTTTGGAGTATGAACGCACGGACGTTGAAAACAAAAATGAGGCTGCGACTGTTAAGGAGTTTGAAGACAACAAGCCCCTGATCCCCGGCGTTATCCAAAGCGACTTTGACTACACCGCAGACGGTAGCGCGTACGTCGATTGGACGGCAGAGGGCAAGGCTGATTATCAGTCGCCCATCTGGGACCCCGCCGATATCAATAACGAGCTTGATAAGATGGTCTTTATCAAGAACACAGGCACCAACAGCGCGTACGTTCGCATGTTCCTTGCTTTTGAGGCGGGCGCGTATACGTCCTTCGAGCAGTTCTCGGAGAAGGTCCACCTTAACCTCAACGATAAGGATTGGACTTGGAAGTGGGAGCCGTATATTGCCAAGATAGGCAATGAGAAATACTTTATCGCTACGGCGACCTATAACCACGTATTAGAGCCGGGTACGCTTACGGAGATCAGCTTGGCGCAGATAGCGCTTGACCCCTCCGCCACCAACTTGGACGTAAATGCGTTTGGAAAAACCTATAACGTCCCCATCATCGCGCAGGGAATACAGACGGCAAGCTTTAGCGATCCCGTTACCGCGCTTGAAACAGGCTTTGGCGACGATATCCCCTTCGAGGGCATTACCTTCGACAAGGGCGTATCGCTTAAGACCGCGCTTACGTATTTTGAGGGCAACGTCGCTGGAACGAATATCTACAAGAACGTTGAAAATATAATTTTCGGCACAAAGGATGCTTATCCCGAAGTAAAGTCATCTTACTCGGGTACGCTCACGTTAAACGATCAGGGCGCACCCACGCACACCTATTACGTTCCGAGCAAAACTACGGAGGGCAATTACGACCTCTACGTCCTCGCGGACGAAGGCAAGATATATACTCCCGAGAACAGCGATTCCCTGTTCTCGGGAATGACGTCATTAGTTACGGTCAATACCTCGAATCTGGACGTTGGCCAAACTACCTCTATGCGAACTATGTTCTCCGGTTGCCAAAGCTTGGAAACGGTCGACGTAAGCAGTTGGAACGTGGAAAATGTCGCCTTTATGAACAATATGTTCCAGAACTGTTACAAGCTAAGCACGCTTGACGTTTCGGACTGGGATGTGAGTAATGTAACCAAAATGGGTTCTATGTTCAAATCGTGCTATGAGTTGCAAAATATTGACGTCAGCAAGTGGACGGTAAGTAAGGTTACTGATATGGCAGCTATGTTTCAAGATTGCAAAACGTTTACAGCCTTGGAGGTTAGCGGATGGAACACGGCTAAGGTAAACTATATAAGCTCTATGTTTTCGGGCTGCGTCAACCTTGCGTCGATTGGCGTTTCAAACTGGACCGTGGACAACGTTACCGAAATGCATTCTATGTTCAAGAACTGCCCCAAGCTCGCCTCTCCTATGGACCTTTCAGGCTGGAACGTGGGCAAGGTTACTTCAATGATGTTAATGTTCGAGGGCTGCACCTCACTTACCGAATTAAACGTTTCCGGTTGGAACGTAAGTAATGCGACGAGCCTTCGCGGTATATTTAAAAATTGCAATCTTCTGACTGAATTGGAAGTTGCAGGATGGTCTGTGAGCGAAAAAAACACCAGCTTGCTTGAAACGTTTTACGGCTGCAGTAATTTGAAGCAGCTTGATCTTTCGAGCTGGACCGTTAGCGGTGTTACCGATATGACACGAACGTTTGCCGCTTGCTCGTCGCTTACGTCCTTGAACGTTTCTACGTGGAAACTTAATGAGGTAGCTACAATTACACTGTCGGACATGTTCAGTGGTTGTTCGTCCCTTGCTTCCTTGAACGTTTCCGATTGGAACGTTAATAAAGTTACGTCAATGACATCTTTGTTCCAAAACTGCTCGGCACTTACTTCATTGGATGTTTCAGGCTGGAGCGTGGGAAGCGTAACTGCAATGAATAATATGTTCTTGAATTGCAAGAAACTAACGGCGCTGGATTTGAACGGTTGGAATACCGCCGAGGTTAAGCATGCAAGAAATATGTTCAGAGGCTGTAGTGAGCTTGTGACGATATACGTCGGCGATGGTTGGGAAATGTCGCAGATCCCTGAGGAAAATGTAGATAAAGGCACTGGTGAAAAATCATCAGCATTGATGTTCTTCGAATGCCCCAAGCTGGTTGGTGAAAAGGGTACAACGTACAACAAAAATAACGTCGACAAAACCTACGCCCGCATAGACGGCGGCACGAGCGCCCCCGGCTACCTCACCTACAAGGAACACACGCCTACTACCCCCTAAACGAATTCGACGATCAAAGGAAGGTATATTATGAAAAAAGTATTGATCTGGATTTCAATTTTGATATTGGTCGCGGTAGTGTCCGTTGTCGGCACGCTGGCATACCTCACAGCCACCGATGCGGCGGATAACGTTATGACCGCCGGTGAGGCACAAATCGAGATCAGAGAATATCAGCGCGAGGATATCGAGAAGGAGAACGAGGCTGCGGAGGTCGAAAACTTTGAAAACGACAAGCTCCTCATTCCCTCCGTAGTTCCGAGTGGCTTTGATTATAACACGGTATCAAACAGCCACTACGTCGATTGGGATCAAGCCGACGAGCATGGAGATACGATAAAGTCAGGTTATACCTCTCCCGTTTGGAATCCCGCACAGATTACCAACGAGATAGATAAGATGGTGTTCGTAAAGAACACGGGTGAGTGCGACGTTTACGTCCGTCTTTGCTTTGCGTTCGAGGCGGGAAATTACGTAAGGCTTGACCGCTTCAAGGAAATGGTACACCTGAATCTTAATTCTACCGATTGGGAGTGGGATTGGGTAGAACCGGAGGAAAATCACGTCGCCGTTATCGACGGCACAAAATTCTTCCTTGCGTGGGCTACTTACAAGCACGTTTTGCCCGCAGGCGAGCATACCAATATCAGCCTGTCGCAGATAGCACTTGACTTCAGCGCGATCAACGATCACGCGCGCGCCTTTGGCGATAAGTACGAGGTCAAGGTGTTCGCGCAGGGCATTCAGGCAGATGGCTTTACCGCGGACTTGGGCTATACCCCTGCCACCGCTCTGGAAACGGGCTTTGAAGGCTACAAGATACCCTTCGAATACGAATACGTTAATTTCACCGACCTTAAGACTGCTATAAACAAAGCAGGTGATCTCAACACCGTTACCTTCGGTCTTACATCAGATCACCCCGACGTGGTAAAAAGCTACAATGGTATCTTGGTGGCTAACATTGCGGGTCAGGCAGACTTCACCGCCTACGCCTACCACGTTCCGGCTGGCAACGGCTTGTATGACGTCTACGTCCTCGCAGATAATTGGAAGATCTACGCTCCGAAGAGCTGCGACCACTTTTTTGGCTGGAGGCGAAACTTAAAGAGGGTAGATACCGCAAATTTGGACGTTAGTGGTGCGACGGACATGGATTATATGTTTAGAGAGTGCAATAATCTCGCGGAGATTGACGTTTCAGATTGGGACACCAGTAATGTGACTAGCATGCAAGGTATGTTTGAAGCTTGTAAGCAACTCACCGAGCTTGACGTTTCAAATTGGGACGTGAGCAACGTGACCACGATGAATGCTTTGTTCTTAAATTGCGAAAAAATCACGGAGCTCGACGTTTCTAACTGGGAAGTGGATAAAGTAACGGATATGCAGAAGATGTTCCAGAACTGCTACTACCTTTCCGAATTAGACTGTTCAAGCTGGAACGTGGATAACGTGACCAATATGTCCATAATGTTCAAAAATTGCCAACGCGTAACCGCATTGGATCTTTCGGGCTGGAATGTGAGCAAGGTTACAGATATGTCTGGAATGTTCGATGTTTGTAAGTCCCTTGCTTCCCTGAACGTTGCTGGGTGGAAATTTGTCAGCACGGACGATATCGGTCCCCAAGTCACTAATATGAGCTCTATGTTTGCCGAGTGCTACCAACTTAAGTCCTTGGATCTTTCCGGCTGGAACGTCAGCAGTGTCACTGATATGGCAGGTATGTTTAAATTTTGCTCGGCTCTTGAGTCCTTGAACGTTTCTACTTGGAACGTCAGCAGCGTTACCAGTTTGTCTCAGGCGTTCTACAAGTGCGGACAGCTTAAGTCCTTGGATCTTTCGAAGTGGAACGTTAGCGGTGTCACAAAGATGGATCAAATGTTCTCTGATTGTTACTCCTTGAAAACCTTGGATCTTTCGGGGTGGAACGTTAGCATCGTCGAAAATATGAAACAAACATTTAGTGGTTGTGGCTCTTTAACGACCTTGGACCTTTCGGGTTGGGATGTAAGCAACGTCAAAGATATGACGCAAATGTTCTATAGTGATTCTGCTCTTACGACCATATATGCCGGCGGAGACTGGAATGTGGGTAATGTAACATCGCACAGTGAAATGTTCAAGAATTGCACCAGCTTGCCGGGCTTTGATAGCGGCAAAGTCGACAAAACCGGCGCCAAGCTCATTGCCAACGGCGGCTACCTTACCAAAAAGTAAACGCAAAATCTTCCTTATTATATAATACTGATTTCTCGCCCCCGACCATTTTGGTCGGGCGGCGATGAAAATGCAGAGGCGCGAAGCTTGCAAAAGCCTGCGTGACGTTTATGCGAAGCATTTGCGCCAAACTTGCGTGCGCTTATGCGAAGCATAAGCAAAGCAGATACGAAGTATCTGCGTTTTTATCGCTGAAAATAAAACCAAGCGAAAGGAAATACGTTATGAAACTTAAAGAAATACTTATCGGCGCTGTCGCGGTGGTTCTGGTCGCACTCGTTGCCGTCGGCGCAACGCTGGCATACCTTACCGCTACCGATGAAGTGACAAACGTTATGACCGTTGGTGACGTGGACATTGAGCTATTGGAGTTTGAGCGCGTAGATGCCAAAACAAAGGGCGATGAAGCGGCTGTTCAGGAGTTCGTGGACGATAAGCTCCTTATGCCGCCAATGCTTGCTGACGGCTTTGACTACGCCTCGCCCGATGCCACTATTAAGTGGGATGAGGACAAGGATGGAAACGCAATAAAGCCCGGCTACACCTCTAACATCTGGGACCCCGAAAAGATAAGCAGAGTGGGGGATAAGATGGTGTTCGTAAAGAGCACGAGCAGCCACACCGATGCATACGTCCGCCTTTATTTCGCGTTCGAGGCAGGAAACTATACCTCCTTTACGCGCTTTAAGAATATGATCCACCTCAACCTGAACGAAACCGAATGGACTTGGGAGTGGAATAAGGATCTTGCCGACATTCGCGGAACCAAGTATTTCATTGCTTGCGCAACGTATTACAAGGCGATCTCCCCCGACGAGATAACCGCTATAAGTCTTTCGCAGATAGCGCTTGACCCCACCGCCACCAACGGCGACGCGATCGCCTTTGGCGACAAGTACGATATTTTGGTCGTAGGTCAGGCAATTCAGTCCGGCGCCTTTGCGGACGCAAAGCAGGCTCTTGACGAGGGCTTTGGCACCGAGCCGCCCTTTAGAGGCATTGCTTTTGAAGAAGGGGTTACCTTGCATACCGCTTTGCACTATCTGAACGGTGTAGAGAGCGAGGAGAATAAGATCACATCAAAAGTCGCCACGGTGACCTTTGGTCTTTACGAGAATTATCCTAATGTTGTTAGAAACGAGGCGACCTTTATCGGCGCAGAGCAAGACGTTCCTGTCCATGCCTACTATCTTCCTAACAGCACCAACGGTGATAATTATGATGTCTACGTTATTGCAGATAGCGCAATTTATACTCCCAAGGATAGCACGGGATTATTCCAAGGAATGACTTCGCTTACAACCGTTGATACGACCAATATGGACGTGAGCCGCACGGAAGATATGACGGAGATGTTCTGCAACTGTCCGCTTATTTCCGATTTAGATGTTAGCGAATGGGACGTTAGCAATAATAAATTCTTGCGTTGCGCAATTGACTCCGACGGAAACGGAAGCATTGATACATACAACTATAAATTGACTTCTCTTGATGTTAGTAAGTGGAATACCAAAAGTGCTACCGACATGTCATATATGTTTCACGGCTGTCGCGCTCTTACTTCATTGAATGTTTCTGGCTGGAATGTCGGCAACGTTTCTTTGTTTACTAACTTGTTTGCTTTTTGCAATAGTCTGACCTCCTTTGACGTAGAAGGTTGGGATACAAGCAAGGCTATAAATATGAATTATATGTTCTGCGAGTGCGTACTTTTGACCGAGCTGGATTTAAGCCGTTGGAATGTCAGCACTGTTCAACAAACAGGAGCAATGTTTGAAAAATGCACCGCTCTGGAAAAGTTGAATGTCAGCACGTGGGATGTTAGAAACGTATTTGAAATGGGCGTAATGTTCCGTAGATGCGAGGTCTTGCAAGAGTTGGATCTGAGCCAATGGAAAACTGATAGCCTTTTGCGAACAAATAATATGTTTGACAGTTGTTATATGTTAAAAAATATTCACTTTGGTGATGGTTGGAATATGTCTAAAACAACTAAGACATATGGCATGTTTAATAATTGCAAAGTACTTACTTATTTGGACGTTTCCGAGTGGAGCGTAAGCAATGTTGTTGATATGAATACTATGTTTAGTAATTGCGGAGCACTCACTTCTTTAAATGTTTCTAAGTGGAATACCTCAAATGTTACCAATATGAAATATATGTTCAATGGCTGTGAATTGGTGCCTGAACTTGATGTGTCCGGTTGGGACACTGCCAATGTTACCAATATGGAATATATGTTCAGCGGTTGCAAGACGTTGTCTTCGCTTGATGTTTCTAATTTTGATACCTCAAATGTTACCAATATGAAATATATGTTCAATGGCTGTGCATTGGTGCCTGAGCTTGACGTATCAAATTGGAATACCGCCAAGGTTACCACTATGGAATATATGTTCAGCGGTTGCAAGACGTTGTCTTCGCTTGATGTTTCTAATTTTGATACCTCAGGTGTTACCACTATGAAATATATGTTCAATGGCTGTGAATTGGTGCCTGAGCTTGACGTGTCCGACTGGAACACCGCCAAGGTTACCACTATGGAATATATGTTCAATGGCTGTGCGTTGGTGCCTGAGCTTGACGTGTCCGGCTGGAACACCGCCAAGGTTACCACCATGAAATATATGTTTAAAGATTGTGTCGGTTTGACGGAGCTTGATCTTGGCAATTGGAATACCAACGCGCTGAAGAATTCCGAGCAAATGTTTGCCGGTTGTTCGAATCTCCAAAAGATTTACGTTGGCGTTGATTGGAGTACGGCGAAGATAACAGCTCATGGAAAAATGTTCGAGAACTGCACCAGCTTGGTCGGCGGCAACGGAACGGTGTATAACTCTAAAAAAATCAACAAAGAGTACGCTCGCATAGACAATGCACCCGACGCCCCCGGCTACCTCACCCAAGGTCCTGCGCCTGCTAACCCTTAAACCATTTTAATAGCAAAAAAGCACGCTTCTGCGTGCTTTTTTTGCATTATTCGCTTTGGAATTTTGCAATACATATTGATTTTATGTAAATATTGTGCTATAATAACAAAGATAGTTAAACCTTTAACAATCTTTAAAGGAGGGGCGCAGAATGGGCTTTTCGACGTACAAGCACGCTTTTGCGGGATTTACGCAAGTCGGCTATTTTGGCGGTACAGCCTTTGATATCGGTGAAATGCGCCACTTCACAGACGAGGTCGTGCTATTCCTTTACTCACACAAAAAGGACAAGGCGACCGTCATTTCCTCGCGTGCCGCGACGGGACGCTTTGCGGCGGGCGAGCCGCTTGACCTTTCGCTGATAAGCGAAGAAACGCCGTGCTTTGAGTCGCCCGCGCTCCCGAGCGCCGAGCTTTCTATCGGAGCGCTTATGCTTCCGCTTGACGGGACGGCGAGGATAGAATACGCCGACGCGCACGAGCTTGCCTTGCTCTTTGATCCAAGCCTTTCGCAGTCCCTCTTTGCCGCCACCGAGCGCGAGGCGGTATACGGTGTAAAGAACGCCGCGGCATTCTTCGGATGCGGATTTCATTATGAGGGCGGCGAAAGCACAGGTGCGGCATTTGACGGTGCGGACAAATCACTCGGCGCCGTATTTCTGATCCTTTGCGCGATGCTTCGCCGCCTTTCTAAAAAGCGCGGATTTAATTTCAGGCTTGAATCGGCAAGCGGAATGCCTGCCTTTGCCGTTTCCGCAGATCTTCATTTGAAGAGAGGGGAAGAGCTTGAGGATGCATTTGAGTTCGTGTGCTTAAAGAAGATCCTTGACGGTCGAGGGCTTCCGTTGCTATACAGATTCGCAACGAACGACGGCTCGCCGCGCCTGATACTCAGGTTTTCGCCCTCGCGTGTTTCCGTCGAAACGCTTCTGCGTGCCTCGCTCCCCGAGGGAGTTACGGATTACAGCGAGCTTAGCGACGAGGAGCGAATTCCCGACGTGGCGGGCGAATATTAATTAAAAAATATTGAAAACACTATTAAAAAGTGCTATAATCTATAATCGAAAACAGCACGGATAAACAAAGTTAATAAATAGAGGTGATTTAAAATGAAAATGCGTGCGCTTGTTAAGAAATTTCCCGAAAGAGGTCTTTGGATGGAGACCGTCGACGTACCTACCCCCGAATACGGTGAGGCACTTGTAAAGATACATAAGGTCGCCATCTGCGGCACGGACGTTCATATTTACGAATGGAACGATTGGGCGCAAAAGACCATAAAGACTCCTATGATCATCGGACACGAGTTCGTCGGAGAGATTGTAGAGATAAACGGCGAGTCCAAGAGCTTCAAGGTCGGTGACCTTGTAAGCGGCGAGGGACATATAGTTTGTGGCAGATGCCGTAACTGCCGCCGCGGTATTCGCCACCTTTGCCCCAATACCGAGGGCATCGGCGTAAATCGCACGGGTATCTTTGCCGAGTACGCTTGTATTCCGCTTTCGAATCTCTGGCTTTGCGACCCCACCATTCCCGAGGAGATGTACGCCATCTTCGATCCTTACGGAAACGCCGCGCACACCGCGCTTTCCTTTGACGTTATCGGCGAGGACGTTCTTGTTTCGGGCGCAGGTCCTATCGGCATTATGGCGGCGGCTATCTGCCACCACAACGGCGCAAGAAACGTAGTAATTACCGATATGCTTGACTACCGCCTTGAGCTTGCTAAAAAGGTCTGCCCCGGTGTCGTAGCACTCAACGCTAAAACCGATTCTCTTAAGGAGATCCAGCCGAAGCTCGGAATGAAGGAGGGCTTTGACGTTGGACTTGAAATGAGCGGAAGCCCCGTTGCTCTCAACGGTATGATAGACAATATGATGAACGGCGGCAGAATTGCCATTCTCGGCATTCAGAACAACGAAACTACCCCCGTTTGCATCAATAAGATAGTATTTAAGTGCCTGCAGGTCAAGGGTATATACGGCAGAGAAATGTTTGATACGTGGCTCAGAATGACCAATATGCTCCAGAGTGGACTTGACATTTCGGGCATCATCACCCACCGCCTGCCCTTCGATGAGTTTGAAAAGGGCTTTGAGCTTATGTGCTCGGGCAATAGCGGAAAGATCGTGCTTACCGTTTCCGAATAAAGGAGAAGAAAAATGTACAATAAAACTAAAAGCATTATATCGGCAACTCTTGACGATATAAAGGCGCAGGGACTTTGGAAGAACGAGCGAGTTATCACAACGCCCCAATCCAATCGCATCGACACCACTGAAACTCGCGGTATCATCAACTTCTGCGCTAATAACTACCTCGGACTTTCCAACGATCCCCGTATAATCGAGGCGGCAAAAGCAAGCTATGACAGTTACGGCTACGGCCTTTCGAGCGTGCGCTTTATCTGCGGTACGCAGTCGATACACGTTGAGCTTGAAAAGAAGCTCTCCGCTTTCCTCGGCACGGAGGATACCATTCTTTACAGCAGCTGCTTTGATGCCAACGGCGGACTTTTTGAAACGATAACCACCGCCGAGGACGCTATCATCTCCGACGAGCTTAACCACGCAAGCATAATTGACGGCGTTCGCCTTTCCAAGGCGAAGAGATACCGCTATAAGAACAACAACATGGAGGACCTTGAGGCACAGCTCAAGGCTGCTGATGCCGACGGCGCGCGTCAGAAGGTCATAGTTACCGACGGCGTGTTCTCCATGGACGGTATCATTGCAAACCTCAAGGGCGTTTGCGACCTTGCCGACAAATACGATGCGCTCGTCGTGGTCGACGACAGCCACGCCACGGGCTTCGTGGGCAAGACGGGACGCGGCTCGCAGGAGCATTGCGACGTTATGGGCAGAGTCGATATTATCACGGGTACGTTTGGTAAGGCTCTCGGCGGCGCGTCGGGAGGCTTTACGAGCGGCAGACGCGAGATAATCGCACTTCTCCGCCAGAGAAGCCGTCCGTATCTTTTCTCCAACTCCTTAGCCCCCGCCATGTGTGCCGCAACGCTCAAGGCGCTTGAGATAGTTTCGGCGTCCACCGAGCTTCGTGACAAGGTGGAGGATAATGCGAACTACTTCCGCTCCGAGATGTCAAAGCGCGGCTTTGACCTTGCGGGCGCAGGACACGCCATCGTCCCCGTAATGCTTTATGGCGCAGTCCTCAGCCAAAAGGTTGCCGCCATAATGCAGGAAAAGGGCATATACGTAACGGGCTTCTACTATCCCGTAGTTCCCAAGGACAAGGCGAGAATACGCACCCAAATGTCCGCCGCACACACGAAGGAGGACATTGACGCCTGCGTAGAGGCGTTTGAATACGCAAGAAAAGAGCTTAAGTTTTAATAAAAATAACCGCGAAGGAATTACCTTCGCGGTTATTTTTTAGTTAAAGCTTGGGAAGATAACGCCCGCCTCCCACAGAGCGTATGGGGATATCGGAACGTTTCCTACCGTAAACATAATTCTTGAGCGTCCGCTTATAATAAAGCCCGTATTGCCCGCTTTTCCGATAACCTGCGCCTTGGTTATGTTATCGTTAACGGAAACAGAGGTTTCACCGAGGTTGGTGTACCACGTTTTGAGTCCGTAGCCGTGGTCGATAACGACGTATTTTCCCATAACCTCGTTAGAGCCGACAGCGCATACAACGCCGCTTTCCATTGCGGGAATTTCCTTGCCGCTTGAAGCGGCAAACTCCATTCCGGGATGGGTAAATTTCTTTTCAGCGGCATTTTCAAGAGTTACTCTCTTACCAAAGCCAAGCTTGAGCTGTGAGAGCGAGCCACCCTTCGAGTAGAAGGAAGTTCCCTTGAAATAGTTAAGGAATGCGCCCGAGAAATATCTTGTGCCCGTGGAGGACTCGCAAATGCTCTCAAAGGTCTTTTTTGCAGTTTCAACAAGCTCGGTGGTGAAGTTCGTTTCTATCTGAGCAGTTGTAGCCTTATAAGACCTCTCGTCAAAGGCGTAGGTCGGATCCTTCACGTTGAGCGTAAGGGTCTTTTGCGATACACCGTAGGAAACGGTAAAGGTGAACGGGCCGTTGACCTCAACGTCATATCCTATAGGAATAAGTGCGTGAACGGTA
This sequence comes from Clostridia bacterium, assembly GCA_017522125.1. Lineage (GTDB taxonomy): Bacteria > Bacillota > Clostridia > Oscillospirales > CAG-272 > CAG-390. Next base: position 13,593 of record JAFXAC010000082.1, read on the forward strand.
TCCTTTGCAGTAGCATCCGCGAAGAACACGGGGGTAAAGTTTATAGCGGGTGAGGATTCGAACTTGACCTGCGAGGGATCGGCAACGTTTATACCCGAAAGAACGACGAATTCACCGTGCTTGATGGTATCCGTTCCGAGCTTGAATTCGGCGGGGGCTGTGATGTTAGCGTTAAAGCTGTAGGTAGCCTCGCCGTAGTATTGGCAGTTGTCGGTGCGCTCCCATTTTGCCTCAATGACAAATGTCAGAAGGGCGTTGCGCGTTATGGGCAGGGCGGGGAGCTTATCGTAAGGACCGTCGTAATAAGCGACCTTGCCGTTGTAGACCTTGAGGTTGCAGTCGTCGGGCTCGACCGTAAAGTTGAAGTCCATCGTGCTTCCTACGTCGTAATCAAGGACGGTTTCGGCGGTAGACGTGCGCTTGTATTCCTGATATATCCCGCCCGATGCGAGATAGAGCCACGTGATCTCGGTGGGAACAATGGTGTTGCCCTCGCCCGCGGAAAGCACGGGGGGAGCGGCGTTGTCGTAAAGGTATACCGAGTATGACGAGGCGAGAAAACGCTTTGCGGTGTCGGGGTCTATCTTAAAGCTCTCACCGTCGGGGTTTGTAAAATAGCATGCTGCGGAGTCGGTAGAAAAATAATACTTGTAAGACGAGGAAGAAGGATTTTCACTTCCTACCGACGTGTATGTAGCCAGGAGAAATCTTTCGCCCGAAATATCGTCGGGAATGGCGGAAATTCTTGTGGCGTCATCCATAAAAGCCTTAAACATCTCCATTACGCCGTCGGGGTCGTTTTCGCTCGTGACGGTAGTAGTGTTTCCGTCGGGGTCCCTTATCGTCAGCTCGGTAAGGTCCGACGAGAGCGAGGGATCGACCTTGTTTGCGTTATAGCTGCCGATGGCAAAATAAGTCGGCGTAAAAAGCATTATGACTACGATAACTGCTATAAGAAATTTTTTGAAGGGAATATTGAATATCATAAATTAACTCCAATAAGGGATTATTTCAACATATATTTACTTTATTATACAACATCTGCTCTAAAAGGTCAATAGAAAATTAAAACTTGACGGGCAAATTTCTTTTATCTTGACATTGGAAATTATAAGATGTATAATCTTTATATGTGAGGTGATAAAAATGAAAATATATAACAGTATAACCGAGCTTGCGGGCAATACGCCGCTTTTGCGCTCAAGGGATAACCTTGGTGCGGAGCTTGTATATAAAATCGAGGCGTTCAACCCCGCGGGAAGCGCCAAGGACAGAGTTGCCGTCGCAATGCTTTGCGATGCGCGTGAGCGCGGCGTTCTCGCCGAGGGCGGCACGGTGATAGAGCCTACCAGCGGAAACACGGGAATAGGTCTTGCCGCTTACGGCGTTCCTATGGGATATCGCGTAATTCTCGTTATGCCCGACACCATGAGCCGAGAGAGGGTATCTCTCATTCGTGCATACGGCGCAAAGGTAGTGCTTACGGAGGGCGCAAAGGGAATGAAGGGTGCTATCGAAAGGGCTGAGGCGCTTGCTAACGAGATAGAGGGCGCGTTTATACCGGCGCAGTTTGAAAACCCCTCAAACCCCGACGCGCATTACCGTAGCACGGGCAGGGAGATATGGGAGGATACGGAGGGCGCAGTAGACGTTTTCGTAGCCACCGTAGGCACGGGCGGTACGCTTTCGGGTACCGCAAGATATTTGAAGGAGAAAGATCCCAATATCGAGATCGTCGGCGTTGAGCCTGCCGCATCGCCCCTTATTACCAAGGGCATCGCAGGTGCGCACAAAATACAGGGAATAGGCGCGAATTTTATTCCCAAAAACTACGACGCGTCGGTGGTCGATAGGGTGCTTACCGTTACCGACGAGGACGCTATGGCTGAGGCAAAGGCGTTGGTTCGCCGCGAGGGTATATTTGCGGGTATTTCGTCGGGCGCGGCGTCGTTTGCCGCCCGCGCTCTTGCAAGCATGCCCGAATATAAGGGCAAGAGGATCGTTGCTTTGCTTCCCGATTCGGGCGAAAGATACATTTCGACGGGTATTTTTGAATAAAAAAGATGAGTCAAATGCAAAGCATTTGACTCACTTTTTATAGTGGACGCGCAACCTTTTTCATCACGCTCGTAACAGGACGGTATAAAACGAGCATAAGAACGAAGTTTGCCACGCCGTGTATCAGGTCGAAGGGAATTCCTGCTACCCAATAGCCGAAGGCGTACGAAAGTCCGGGTGTGGGGCTTCCCACGAAAACGTAGGGAATGGCGCACAAAAATCCGAAAGACAAGCCGAATATGCCCGAAAGCAACGCGAAGGGCAGGGCGGAGTCGCTCTTTCGCATAAAATACGCAATAAGAACGAGCGCGGGCCACGCATAGAAATACATCACCCACCAAAGCCCAAAGCCGTATATCGCCCCCTCAAGCAGAGTAAATATCGGCACGGCTATCATTGCCCGCCTCCCAAAAAATACGGTAAAAATGATAAGCCAGAAGCTCGTCAGCTCTACGTTAGGAATCTGCGCCATTGCCAGCTTACACGCTTCTATCAACGCTACAAGAACGCCGATAGTTGCAATATAGTGCAGCTTGGCTCTGTACTTTCGCATCAGGCTGCCGTATAAACGATACGGAAAACGTCGCCGTCAGCAACGGGCTGCTCGTTTATTCCGTAGTTGCAGTATGCGTCGCCGATGTAAAACGCCCAATACGCCTTATCCGCTACGTAATCGGCACGCTCGCCGTTTACGCTCATTACCATGCCGTTTTCCTCGACGAAGGTAAGCCCATCGGCTTCTTCCATAACGTCGCGCAGATATTCAGCATCGGTTCTTACGTTGTAGGTCGCGGTTTCTCCCGCCTTGTTTACCACCTCGATAATAACGCTTTTGTTGCCCGGCGACACGCCTTTGGCGAAAGCAAACCATACGCCGACAAGCGCTGCAAGAACCAGCACGGCGGCAACGCAGCCGAGTATCAATTTCTTGTTTTTTGCCATTTGTGTTTCTCCTTTCCATAGTATTGCCACAGCTCCGTCCGAATGTGGGAAGTGGGAGATTGTGGCAATGCGGCGGAAAAACACCGTATTTTGCTTCAACCGATTACTCGCGGCTCCACAATATGACCAAGGCAGGTCTTCCGACTCGGATATCAACACCTCGTTTCGCCTTCCCTAAAGATCAGTGGCATAATGAAACGAAGCTCCTTCGTTACGGCGACGAGTTCGCGCGGGATTTTCACCCGACTTCCCTTTTCACCGAGAGTGCAAAGCACCCCCGACACCGTCAGTCTTCTCACTTCGCATATATTCTATCATTAAGTCATACGCTTGTCAAGAAAAAGAAAGAAATTGCTTGACAGAAAACTGTTTATGTAATATAATATTCGTAACATAAAATATCATTTTGGAGGTATCACTATGAACTTTAGCGTTGATAACGTTAAACGCAATACCAGATGGCTCGCTTGTGCTTTTCTGGGAATTTTCCACTTTGTAATTCTCGCCATGAATACCATTGCCGCTTTTATGGAAATGGGCAAAAAGTCGGAGTCCGAGGGAATTTCGGGCTATGACACTCTCGGAGAGGCGATACTTGAGTCGAAGCTTGAGGGTAGTGTATTCCTTTTTATCTGCCAGCTCTTCATTCTCATTGCCGCTATCGCAATGCTTGTAGCAGCCGCAGTTATTATTATCAAGGAATTCTTCGGCGTTGCTATTCCCGATTCCTTTGGCCCCGTAAAGCTCAAGACTGTGGGCAATATCACCCACTTTGCTTATGCGGCGCTACATATTCTTCTCCTCATCGCCATTATCGTTTTTTGCGTTTCAAATACCAAGTCGCTCAGTGAAACCTGGACGTTGGGCTACCGTCCTGCATTTGGATTCTTCCTCTCCTTCATTCTTTCGATAGGCTCCTTCGTTGGACTTTGCTTCCTTGAAAAGCTCGTTCCCGGCTTTAAGGGCGACGGCGCGGCTTCCGCAAAGGTCGCATACGCTTGCGAGGCTTGCGGCGAGGGTGCAAAGAAGGGCGCGGCGTTCTGCTCCAAGTGCGGCGGCAAGGTCGTAGCTCGCGTTACTCCCGCGGCTACCGCTACCCATTACTGCTCCAAGTGCGGCGCTACTGCTGCCGAGGGTGCGGCTTTCTGTGCAAAGTGCGGCGGTGCCGTTGTGAAGAACGACATACCCACCTGCCCGAATTGCGGTGCTACTGTTAAGGAAGGCGCGATGTTCTGCGGCGGTTGCGGAACGAAGCTTCAATAAATAGAAAAGACACGCTGCGGCGTGTCTTTTTTTATGTATAAAGTTATTGACCGCGAACTTCTTTTGTGATAAAATATTTTTATAAACAAAAGAGGTAAATAAAATGAGCAAAAAACAAAAAAATACTCTTATAAGACTCTTTACACCGCAGGGCGAGGACCTTTCGGGACAGCCGTGGAACGTCTACCCCAGACCGCAGATGCGCCGTGATTCCTTTTTCTGCCTTAACGGCGAGTGGGATCTCTACGCCGCAGAGGGCGCACCCAAGGAAACCGTCATCGTGCCTTTTCCGCCCGAAAGCGCACTTTCGGGAATTGAAAGGAGCATGGGCGACGCTCCGCACTACCGTTACGAAAAGCGTTTTTCACTCCCCGAGGGATTCGTGAAGGGAAGAGTCCTGCTTCACTTCGGCGCGGTGGATCAGATCGCACGGGTTAGCCTTAACGGTGCGTTCGTTGGTGAGCATATCGGCGGTTACGAGAGCTTTTACTTTGATATAACGAATGAATTAAAGGACGAAAATCTCCTTGTTGTCGAGGTTACGGACGAGCTTCAAAGCAAGGTGCTTCCTTACGGCAAGCAGACGCTTTCGCGCGGCGGTATGTGGTATACGCCCGTCAGCGGAATCTGGCAGACCGTTTGGCTCGAGAGCGTGCCCGAGGTCTATATCAGCAGGCTTGACATCGAGGTCGGTGCTGATTTCGTTGAGATCTCCGCACCCGTGACGGAAGGCTGTGTCACCGTAGGAGAGGTAACTGCGCCGTTCGTTGGCGGAAAGGCAAAAATAACCTTCTCCGAGCCGCACCTATGGTCGCCCGAGGACCCGTACCTTTACGACTTTACCGTAACGTCGGGAGAGGACAAGGTACAGTCTTATTTCGCATTGCGTACACTTGAAATAAAGGAGGTCGGAGGTATAGCCAGACTTTGCCTTAACGGCAAGCCGTATTTCTTCCACGGTCTGCTCGATCAGGGCTATTACCCCGACGGCATCTTCACCCCCGCGACGCCCGATTGCTACGAATACGACATCCTTGCTATGAAAAAGCTTGGCTTCAATATGCTTCGCAAGCATATCAAGGTCGAGCCCGAGCAATTCTACTACGATTGCGACAGACTCGGTATGGTAGTATTTCAGGATATGATAAATAACGGCGATTACAAGTTCTTGCGCGATACCGCACTCCCCACGGTGGGCTTTAAGCGCAAGAACGACAGGAGAATGCACAAGGACGCAAAGACCCGCAAGGCGTTTATCGAGGGAATGGAGTCGACCGTTCGTCAGCTGCGCAACCACCCCTCGATATGCTATTGGACTATCTTTAACGAGGGCTGGGGACAGTTTGACGGTCAGAGCGCGTATGAAATGCTCAAAAAGCTCGACTCCTCGCGCTTTATCGACACCACTTCGGGCTGGTTCTTCGGTGCTAACAGCGACGTTTTGAGCCACCACGTTTATTTCAAGCCAATAAAGCTCAAAAAAAGCGCAAAGCCCATCGTCGTATCCGAGTTTGGCGGATATTCCTACCGTCCCGACGGACATATCTTCAATCCCGATAACACCTACGGCTACGGCTCGTACCGTCAGCAGCAGGAGTTTGAGGATGCGCTCGTAAAGCTTTATGAAACCGAGGTAGTTCCCGCCGTTGCACAGGGACTTTGTGCCGCCGTCTACACGCAGGTGTCGGACGTTGAGGACGAGACCAACGGACTCCTTTCGTACGACCGCAAGGTAGTGAAGGTGGGCGCTGATAGAATGCTCAAAATAGCAGAAGCGCTTTATGGGGAGATAAAAAAGTAAAATAAATAGGGGAAGCTATGGAATTAGTTTTCATTACTGCCTTGGGCGTGGGCGGTGCGACCGTCATTGGTGCGCTCATCGGCTTTGTGTTCAAGAAAATATCCCATAAATTCAGCGATATCGTGCTTTCGTTTGCCGCAGGCGTTATGCTTGCCGCCGCAGTGCTGGGACTTATCCTGCCATCGCTCGAATACGGCGGAAAATACGGCATAATCATAACGGTGGCGGGCATTTTCGCAGGTGCGCTCGGCTTGCATCTTATGGATAAGCTCGTGCCGCACCTGCATAGGCTCGTCGGTGCGGATACGGAGCCGCACAGAAATAATGAGAGTCTTAACAAGGTCCTTTTGTTCGTTGCGGCGATAGCTATCCACAATCTGCCCGAGGGTATTGCCGCGGGCGTCGGCTTTGGTGGCGGAAGCACGGCGGACGCGCTCATTATCGCTGGCGGAATCGCCTTGCAGAACGTGCCTGAGGGTATGGTCATCATCGGCCCTATGCTTGCGGCGGGAGTTAAGCCGCGCCGCACGTTTATCTGTGCGCTTGCAACGGGACTTATCGAGGTCGTGGGAACGCTTCTCGGCTATTTTGCCGTCAGCGTCTCGGCTGTCATATTGCCGTTTGCCCTTGCGTTTGCGGGCGGCACTATGCTATACGTTATAAGTGACGAGATGATCCCCGAAACGCATTCACACGGGCACGAAACGGGAGCGACGTACGCGCTCCTCGTTGGATTTTGCGTGATGCTTATCTCTGACGTGCTTTTGGGATAAATTTCAAAAATAATATTGCATTTGCCCGAAAAAGTGATATAATGTACTCAAAAGAAGTTAAAACAGGAGAATTCCTATGATAAGAATTGGTATTTACGGTTACGGAAACCTTGGCAGAGGCGTTGAAAACGCTATCCGCCAGAACCCCGATATGACGCTCGTGGCTGTGTTCACTCGCCGCGATCCCGCCTCGCTTAAAATATCCACCCCCACGGCAACGGTCGCTTCCGCGTCCGACGTTGAGGCGTACGTCGGTAAGATCGACGTTATGATAATCTGCGGCGGCAGTGCGACCGACCTGCCCGTACAGACCCCCCGCCTTGCGGAGCTTTTCCCCGTAATTGACAGCTTTGACACACACGCAAATATCCCCGCGCACTTTGCCGCAGTTGACGCCGCCGCCAAAAAGGGCGCAAATACGGCAATGATCTCCGTCGGCTGGGACCCTGGTATGTTCTCGGTGAACCGCCTTTACGCATCGGCAGTTCTGCCCGACGGCAAGGACTATACCTTCTGGGGCAAGGGCGTAAGTCAGGGACATTCCGACGCTATCAGACGCATTGAGGGCGTGCTTGACGCAAAGCAGTACACCGTTCCCGTGGCTGAGGCTCTCGACTCTGTAAGAAGGGGAGAGAATCCCGACCTTACCACAAGGCAGAAGCACACTCGCGAGTGCTTCGTGGTTGCGGCAGAGGGCGCGGACAAGGCAAGAATTGAGCGCGAGATCAAGGAAATGCCCAATTACTTTGCCGATTACGATACCACGGTTACCTTTATAAGCGCCGAGGAGCTTGCACGCGACCACAGCGGCATTCCGCACGGCGGCTTCGTTATCAGAAGCGGCAGAACGGGCGCGGAGCTTGAGCATAATCACATTATCGAATACAGCCTGAAGCTTGATTCCAACCCCGAATTTACCTCGTCCGTCATCGTCGCCTACGCTCGCGCAGTGCATAAATTGCAGACCGAGGGAAGCGTTGGATGCAAGACGGTATTTGACATTCCCCCCGCGTACATCAGCCCCCTTTCCGGCGAGGAGCTGCGCAAAACTATGCTCTGATAAAAAATTCATTTAAACGCCCCTTTTTGGGGCGTTTTTTCTTGCATTTTTCAATAACTGTGCTATAATATGTAAGGATAAATTTTGAAAGGCGAAATAATATGATTTTCGGCAAGCACATTAATAAGTATTATTTGCGGTACGGCTATCTTTTGCTGTTTGGAATGGTGGCGCTCATCGCCGTCGATTACTTCCAGCTTGAGATACCCGAGCTTTATAATTGCGTGGTAAACGGACTGACCTACGGACAGGTGGAGATAGACGGTCAACTCCTCCCGTTTGATATGACGTTTCTGCTTGACAGGGTATGCCTGCCAATGCTCTTTATTATTCTTATGCTTCTCACGGGCAGATTTTTGTGGAGAATATGCTTCTTTGGCGCGGCAATAAAGCTTGAAACCAATCTTCGCAACAAGATGTTCGATCACTCCAAGGAGCTTTCGCATCAGTACTATCAGGTCAATAAGGTGGGAAATCTTATGTCGCTTTACACCAACGACCTCGATACCGTTCAGGAATGCTTCGGCTGGGGCGTTATGATGTTCTGCGACGCGCTTTTCCTCGGCGTCTTGGCAATATCCAAAATGTGGCGGCTCAACTCCACTATGACGCTTCTTGCCTGCCTGCCGCTTGCCTGCTTGCTTGCGGTTTCCGTGATAATCGGCAGAACGCTTATGAAGAAATGGGATAAGCGTCAAGAGGCGTATTCACGCCTTTCCGACTTCTCGCAGGAGAGCTTTTCGGGAATTGCCGTTGTAAAGGCATTCGTCAAGGAAGCCAAGGAGCTTATGGCGTTTAAGAAGCTCAACAAGGAAAACGAAAAGGTCAATATAGACTACACGCGCTCAAGCGTGCTTTTGCGCATATTCGTTACGCTTTTCGTTGAGTCTGTGGTCTGCGTTATCCTCGGCTTTGGCGGATATCTCGTCTATTGTGATGAGCTTGACGCAGGACAGCTCGTGGAATTTATCGGCTACTTCACCTCGCTTATATGGCCCGTTATGGCTGTTTCCGAGCTTATTGATATGACCTCGCGCGGAACTGCCTCGATACGCAGGATAGGTGAGCTTCTTGATGCCCCCATCGACGTAAAGGACGCAGAGGGAGTGCGAGAGATCGCTGATATCAAGGGCAACGTGGAGTTCAAAAAACTTACCTTCTCGTTCTCCGACGGCGAGCGCGCCGCCCTTACGGACGTGTCCTTCAAGGTCGCGGCGGGCGAGAGCGTCGGTATCGTCGGAAAAACGGGCTCGGGAAAGACCGCTATAGTCGATCTTTTACTGCGTATATACAACGTTTCCGACGGAATGCTGTACGTTGACGGCGTTGACGTAAATAAGATACCGATAAAGCAGCTTCGCAGTGCTATAGCGTACGTGCCGCAGGATAATTTTCTTTTCAGCGACACGATAAAGAACAACATCGGCTTCTTCACCGACGACGCGCCCATCGAAGAGGTGCGCCGCGTGGCTGAGCTTGCCGACGTTGACGAGAACATAATCGAATTTTCCAAGGGCTACGATACCGTGCTTGGCGAGCGCGGCGTAACCGTTTCGGGCGGACAGAAGCAGCGCATCTCAATAGCCCGCGCTCTGCTCAAGGACGCGCCCATACTTATCCTTGACGATTCCGTGTCCGCGGTCGACACGAAGACCGAGCAGAAGATACTGCACAATCTCGCGACCGAGCGAGAGGGCAAAACTACCCTCATTATCGCTCACAGAATAACGACGGTCGAGGGACTTGATAAGATAGTATACGTTGACGACGGCAGAGTGAGCGCCGTCGGAACTCACGCCGAGCTTTGCGAGAGCTGCCCCGAATATCGCCGTATGGTCGAGCTTCAAAGGCTTGAGGAGGAGGGAGGTGAGGCAAATGTATGAGTATTTTCCCATTATCGCCGTCGGCGCGATCATAGGACTTGCCGCTATCGCCTTTGTCCTCGCCTACGCCCTTATGAAGAACAAAAAAGCCGCCATCGGCTTTGATAGGCATATGAGCGACGGCGAGATAGTGCGTCGCCTTGCGGGCTTTGCCAAGCCCCATATCAAGGCATTCGCCGCTGTTCTTCTTATAATGGTGCTTACGATAGCGTACGACATCATCTCCCCCGTTATTACCGGTAAGATAACGCAGATGGTGGCGGACGATTTCGAGCTTAGCAGGCTTTGGACCTTCGTCGCCATATACGTCGGCATACTGCTCGTATCCGTTGCTTGCACGTATTTTCAGTCCATCATTTTGCAAAAGATCGGTCAGCGTATCCTTTCCGCGCTGCGCGAGAGGGTGTTTGCTCATATCGAGAGCCTCTCGCACGAGCAGTTAAATCACATTCCCGTGGGTAAGCTCGTTACGCGCGTTACTAACGATACGAACTCCATCTCTATGATGTTTACGCACATTCTCGTAAACCTTGTAAAGAACTGCTTCGTCATCATCGGCATCTTTACCGCGATGCTCGTTATCAACATCGAGCTTACGCTTATGGTGCTTTGCTTCGTGCCATTCGTAATACTGTTTACGGTGGTATTCAGAAAGTTCTCGCGCAAGGCGTACCGCGAGGTCAAGGACGCGACTACCGATATAAACACCTACCTTTCGGAAAACCTTTCGGGTATGAAGATAACGCAGATCTTCAACCGCGAGGAAAAGAAAATGTCCGATTTCCGAGTCAAAACAAAGGCACTCGGTAAGTCGAAAATGAAGGAGATCTTCGTTTTCGGCATCTTCCGCCCTATGGTGTACGTACTTTATATGTCGTCGGTGCTTTGCCTTTTCTACCTCAGCGGAAAGGGATATATAGATAACACCACCTTCCTCGGACAGACGATAACGGCAGGCACGCTCGTGACCTTCTATATGTATATCTCAAAGTTTTTCAACCCGATACAAAACCTTGCCGAGCAGTTTAATTCCTTGCAGTCGGCGTTTGCATCGGCTGAAAAGATATTCTCCATTCTCGATATGACTCCCGCAATGCAGGACGAGCCCGATGCAATAGAGCTTGATACCGTGCGCGGAGATATCGAATTCAAGAACGTGTGGTTTGCATATAACGAGGGCGAGTGGGTACTGCGCGACGTGTCCTTTAAGGTAAAGGCGGGGCAGACAGTAGCCTTCGTCGGCTCGACGGGCTCGGGCAAAACGACCATACTTTCCCTCATCTGTCGCAATTACGAGATAGAAAAGGGCGAGATACTTATCGACGGTATCAATATCAAGAGGATAAAGATATCATCTCTGCGCCGCCATTTCGGTCAGATGCTTCAGGACGTTTTTCTGTTCTCAGGAACTATCAGGAGCAATATAGTGCTTCATAACGATGATATCAGCGACGAGGAGATAATGGCGGCTTGCCGTTACGTCAACGCCGACACCTTCATCTCGAAGCTCGATGGCGGACTTGACGAAAAGGTGCGCGAGAGGGGCAACAACTTCTCCGCAGGTCAGCGTCAGCTTTTGTCCTTCGCAAGAACGATAATACACAAGCCGTCCGTCATGATACTTGACGAGGCTACCGCCAATATCGACACCGAAACGGAGCTTCTCATTCAGGATTCTCTTACGAGAATGATGAAGATAGGCACGATGCTCGTGGTGGCGCACCGCCTTTCCACCATTCAGCACGCCGACAATATCATTCTTTTGTCGCACGGACAGATAAAGGAGCAGGGAACTCACAACGAGCTTCTTGCTATGCGCGGAAGATATCATAAGCTTTATATGCTTCAATATCACGCAGAATAAAACAAGAGCCAAATGCAATGCATTTGGCTCTTGTTTTATTCAATTATACATTTTGAATTTTCATCATCACGAATGATAGTAGCGGACGGCGCTTTTATTCTGCCCGACGTGGGATTTTTGATGCTTATTACGGGAGTCGTGACGGTAGCGTCAACGTCCGATTTTTCAAACGCAAGGTCAGCGCCGTGCATCTCGCAGTTGATAAGGCGCAAGCCGCGGCAGTAGCAAAGCGGCTGTGTTCCCGAAAGAACGCAGTTTTCAAACGTAACGTTCTCGCAATACCAGCCGAGGTATTCGCCCGACACCCTTGAATTGCGCACGGTAACGTTTTTTGCGTGCCAGAACGCGTCCTTCGTGTCAAAATCACAGTTTTCGAATACGCAATCGCTTATGTACTGAAACGAGTATTTTCCGTTAAGACGGACGTTTGAAAACTCAAGGCGCGAGGAACGGAGCATAAAATACGCGCCCTCTGCCTGACAGTCACTCATTTTTATATCATTGCAAAACCAACCGAATTCCGCGGAGCTTATCTCGCAATTATCTATTTTTATATCTCCGCATTCGCGGAGCGCCTTCGGCGCGACAAGGCGGCTGTCCGATATCACTCCGCCGTGCGAGTACCAAAGCGGCGCACGACAAAGCTCAGTGAGGTGTGAGCGCGTTATCTTAAAGCCGTCAACGTGCCAAAAGGGATATCTTAAATTGAAAAAGCATTCGTCGGCGCTAACGCCGCGGCTCTCCTTGAGTGCGCTCTCGCCGTCGGCTACGCCGTCGAAGCGGCAATTTTCAAGTCTGACGTCGACGCTCGCGTATAGCGCGCGCTCCTCGTCAAAGGATCTGTTCGTGATTTTTGTCATTGTAATTACCTGTGTGCGATTTTTCTTTATTTTACCACAAAAATATTATTTTGTAAACCCCTTGAGTTAACTTGCGTAAGCGAAAAATCTGTGATATAATAATGTAGAAGTAAAAACACGAGGTAAAACGATGAAATTCATATCTTGGAACGTCAACGGCTTCAGGTCTTGTCTTGGCAAGGGCTTTGCGGGTTTTTTCGCCGCGCAGGACGCCGATTTTTTCTGTATACAGGAAACTAAAATGCAACAGGGGCAGGCGGAGTTTGCCCCCGATGGATATTATCAGTATTGGAACAGCGCCGAGAAAAAGGGATATTCGGGAACGGCGATATTCACGAAGCACGAGCCGCTGTCCGTAAGCTACGGAATCGGTATTCCCGAGCACGATAACGAGGGCAGGGCAATAACGCTCGAATACGAGGATTTTTATCTGCTTTGCGTTTACACGCCAAACTCACAGCGCGAGCTGACGCGCCTTTCCTACCGTATGACGTGGGAGGACGCCCTGCGCGAATATATGCTTCGCCTCGACTCTAAAAAGCCCGTTATCTATTGTGGCGACCTTAACGTAGCGCACAACGATATTGACCTTAAAAATCCCAAGACCAACCATTTCAGCGCGGGATTTACCGACGAGGAGCGCACGAAATTCGGCGAGCTTCTTTCCGTCGGCTTCACCGACACCTTCCGCTATCTGTATCCGAGCCGCGTTACTTATTCGTGGTGGAGCTATATGTATAGCGCACGCGCAAAGAATATAGGGTGGCGCATTGACTATTTCGTGATATCAAATAGACTCAGACAAGGACTTTTTGACAGTATGATATTTACCGACGTGATGGGAAGCGACCATTGCCCGGTGGGTATCGAGCTTAATATGCACGATCTTACCTTCCGCGCGGCGCAGGATGCCGACGTGAGCGCCGTAGCGGCGCTGTACGACGCAGTAAAGGGCGGCGAGGGCTGTGTATGGGATGAGAATTATCCTTGCATAGAGGAAGCGCAAAACGACCTCGCGCTTGGTAATCTCTACGTTCTTGAAAAGGGAGGGGAGGTCATCGGTGCGATATCCGTCGAAAACAGCGTTGCCGAGGTCGATGCGCTGGGGTGCTTTACTGGTACGGAAAACACGCGTGAGTTTGCCCGCGTGGCTATCTCGCCCGACCACCGCGGACACGGCTACGCCGCAGTTATGGTGCGCGAGCTTGTGGACGTTTTCAAAAAGGACGGCTGTAGGGCGGTGCATATTCTTGCCGCGAGCATAAATATAGCGGCGCAGAAGACCTATGAGCGCATAGGCTTCGTCCGCCGCGGCGAGTGCGATATGTACGGGTCGCATTACTTTGCATACGAGCTTACTCTGTAAAGCAAAAAGCAGGACAAACGTCCTGCTTTTTGCTATTCTATAAACGCCTTGCGGCGCTTAAAATTACCAGCCTCTTACCTTGGAGGAGAGGTGGAGAATGTCGGTGGAAGTAACTGCGCCGTCGCCGTTGGAGTCTGCGGCAGCCTTGTATGCACCGTTTAGCTGCTTGCCTGAAATGAGGGCAGAGGTGAGTGTCAGAACGTCTGCACTTGCTACGTTGCCGTCGCCGTTTATATCGCCGACTACGACTACGTCAACAGTTTCGGAAGTGCCGTTTACCGTGGACGTTACGGTGTAGCCCGTGCCGACCTTACCGTCGGTCACGACGTTTCCTTTTGCATCCTTTATAACAACGTCATCGTTTGCCAAAAGCGAGTATATCTCATCGGAGCTTACGCTTCCCGACGAGAAGGTTATAGTTCCTGCACTTTCATTGAGCTTTACGTTGCTTGTGTCAGCGTTTTGGGCAAAATCGAAATGATCGATCTCAGGCTCAACGGGCTCGGTAACTTCGGGCACCGTGGTTTCGGGAACCGTAGTTTCGGGTACGGTAGTTTCGGGTACGGTAGTTTCGGGAACCGTGGTTTCGGGTACAGTAGTTTCGGGAGCCGTGGTTTCGGGTACGGTGGTTTCGGGCGCCGTGGTTTCGGGAACCGTAGTTTCGGGTACGGTAGTTTCGGGTGCCGTGGTTTCGGGAACCGTGGTTTCGGGAACCGTGGTTTCGGGTACGGTAGTTTCGGGAACCGTAGTTTCGGGTACCGTAGTTTCGGGAACCGTAGTTTCGGGAACCGTAGTTTCAGGTACGGTGGTTTCGGGCGCCGTGGTTTCGGGCATCGTGGTTTCGGGGACAATTACTTCAGGCTCGGTCGTTTCGGGCTCGGTGATCTCAGGCTCTGCCGTGTAGTTTGCGTCCATAGATACGAGCCAGGAGTAGCACAGCTCGGGGAAGTGCGCCGACGCGATGCACTCAAGATTCATTACTGCGGTGGAGAAATAGTTGGGATGGCTTACGACAAGGTCGAGCATAAGAGTTGCAAGCGCCTTGCCTGCGGAGTCGATCACGGCTTCGTCGTAGTCGGTAATGCCCGCCTCGTCAAGCGCGTTCTTGAGCCATTCGGAAACCATGAGGAACGCATCCTCCTTGTCAGCCCAAGGGTTGATTCCGTTAAGAACGTATTTGCCGACGAGCGCGCCCCAGTTTGCTTGCGCCTGTGCGGAGAAGGAGTCAATGATGATCATCGTCTGTTCCTCCGTGCCGCCGAAAACGACGGAGCATATCTCGCGTATCTCGGTCTGATATCCCGTAACGAATTGGTTACGGTCTTTTATAAATTCGGTAGCAAGAATGCCGACGTAGGTGGAAAGATAATAGCTTTGCGAATAATCGTTTTTAGTATCGTCAACGATGTAATTGTTTCCTATGAAGCCGAGAATATTCAGCTTTTTCATCTGGAAATTATCAACGATGTACTCAGTGGTGCTTGGCAGAGCGTCGTATACCTCCAGCATCTTTGCCTTTTGCTCCTCGTAGTTTTGCGAATTTTCCGCCGAGGGCAGATAAACGTCAATACCGTAGCGGCAAAAGCCCATCTCGGCGGGAGCCACGAAGGGAACGAGGTCGTTGGGGTTGATCACGCTGAAAATGTTGTTGTAAACGGGTTTGCCTGCGGCTTCGCTGGTAAGCGCACCTGCGGGAGTTTCAAAGCAGTATGTATAAACGTCGTCAAGGTCGTAGGAAATGTCCTCGCTGATGACCATACCGTCGTCGATAGAGCCCGCAAGAAGGTTTGCGGTAGCGGCGGCGCGGCTGTAGCCCGTTATCCAAAGCTTTACCTCACCCGTTATATCCTGCTCGTCAACGTAGGTCTTAAGGTATTCGGCAACCATATCACGCGCCTCGGCAAAGCCCTGATGCTGACCCTCGGCACCGATAGTGAAGTTGCTCGCCCACTCCTTTTCATATCCGCCGCCGCGAACTGCAACTGCGATAAGGGTGTATTCACCCGTGGATATCGTAATGGGCATATTTCCGATGATTACGCCGATGGAGTCCATAGTGGGCTTTACGGTAAACCAATCGTTAACTCCGATATCGTCCTCGGCAACGCCCATCTTCATAAGAAGGTCACGCGCGCTTGAGCTTTTGTCGGAATAATCCTCCTGCGCGCCGTTTGCGTTTCCGAATGCGGACATTGCAAGGCTCAACGACATCGTTGCAAGGCTTGAATTATACTCGTACGAGCTTCCTACGAAATAATCGTTGGTGTAGTAGCAGGTGGCGGTGTAATCCTCACCCGAATTGTAGCTGAACGTAAGCTTTTGAAGCGGATTTGATACGTCCTCTGCAATAACGATAATGTTGATACTGCAAAGCAAAAGGGCGAGCGAGAGAAGTAAAGCTAATGCTTTTTTCATCGTTTTATCTCCATAAAAAATTATTTGGATATACTTAGCAAATATGCATATACATTATATTATATTTTCGTAAAAAAATCAATAGCAAATTAGCATTTTTTCACAAAAAAACGCTCCTGCTTCCGATAAGGAAGCAGGAGCATTATTTCTGGTTTTATTTGAGGTTTGAAACGTCACCCTTGACGCACGCCGCGATAATGAGCGCGTCGCCCGAGGTGAAGAGTCCGTCGCCGTTCGCGTCTGCGGCGTATGCGTAAATGCCCACAGGCGCATCGTCGCTGACCATTGCGGTCTTGACGTTGTTATAGTCGGCGGAGGTAATGCGTCCGTCACCGTCAAGGTCACCGATAACCACGAGGGTAACGGTGTCAACGATGTAGCCGTCAACGGTGAGGGTTACGGTAGCGCCCGTTCCCGTGCCGTTTACGGTGATTCCCGACGTGTTTTCGATTTTTGTGCGAATCTCATCCGCGCTATCGCCTGCGGCAACGCCGTAGAGGATGCCGCCGCTGATGTAAACGCCAAGCGTTTCGTCAACCGTGATAGAATATACGCCGCCGCTCATATCAAATGCGAGATAAGCCGCGTGTGTCGGATATCCGTCATTGACAGATGCATCGTAAGTAAACGCAGAGGAGTTAAGGGTGGTAGCAAAGGATGCGGACATCATAGCGCTTGCACTCTTCGAGCTGATAGTTCCCGAGCCCGAGGTGGAGCTCCAAGTGTTAGAGCCCGAGGAGAACGCCGTCTGCTTGTTTGCGTTTCCGCTAAGGTAATAGCAGTTGGTAAAGGTGTGAGCGCCCGCGGAGGATATCTCACCCGCGATGCCGGCACCGAGATCGGTATAGCTTACGGTTTCTGCCGTGTTGTAGCAGTTGGTAACGACGATGGATGCACTTCCGATGTGTCCGACAAGACCGCCTACGCTTGAGCTTGCGGCACCGTCTGCCTGATCTGCGCCAACGATAACGTCTCCGCGGTTATAGGAGTTGATGATGTTCGTCGCCGTATTGGTGCATACCTGACCTACAAGACCGCCGATGCACGGAGCTGTTATCCAATCGGTGGAAATAGTTCCAAAGTTTGCACAGCGCTGAATGGTAGAGCCCGAGGACATTCCCGCGATACCGCCGAGCTTTGAGCCCTTTTCAGTTCCGCGAGAGAATATCTCAACGTCGGTATAGCACTCAACCACGGTCGAGGACTCAAGTGCGCCCGCAAGAGTGGAGAGGAAGGATTCTCCAACGATGCTTCCGCCGATAATGGCAAGGTTTTTGATGGTCGCGTTCTGCGCGTAGCCGAACAGACCGCCGTAGTTTACTGCGGTGTCAACGTAAAGGTTGTAGATGATCTTGCCGTTTCCGTCAAACGCTCCCTTGAATTTCGAGCAGGTAGCGCCAGAGGTAAGGAACTCGCTGCTGTTTCCACCGATGGGAGTGAAGGGGATAAGCTTCATATCGATGTTCTTGGCAAGGCGGAAGGCCATTCCCTCAAAGCCGTTGTAGTTAGCGATATTTTGCGACATCCATACAAGGTGTGAGGCATCAGTAATGAGATAAGAGCCGTTTGAGACGGTGGGCGCAACTGCGCTTACGGTAGGAACCTTGGTTGCGTCAAAGAGAGAGTAGCTGTCTGAAATAACGGTCGTGCCGCTGTTGTTTATAGCGTTTACGCGTGCATAGTTGCCCGAAAGGATGACTTCGACGGCAGTTGACTTCGCGCTGGAGGCGTTGTAGCCGCCACCCTCGATGGAGAGCGTGCCGCCGCTCGTCGCGCCTACGCTTACCTTACCCGCGGTGTCGTTGCCCGAAATGAATACGCAAGCGCCCTTGTCCTCAAGCACGGTCTGCCAATCGTAGCCGAACTGGGACTTAAAGGTGTCAAGCGGAACGTGTGAGATAACGACGAGCTTTTTGCCCTCCTCTACCGCAAGTGAGTTCACCCACTCGTTTTCTTCCTTAAGGAGAGTGTCAAACGTGAGCATTCCCGAGTGAGAGGAGGATTTTGCAAGAGTGTCAAGAACTACGAACTGATAGTTCTCGTGTGAGAAGGTGTAGTAGTAGTTATCGTATTTGAGATACTTGTTGATTCTGGAAGCTTGGTTTGCAATGCTGTCGCCCTCTCCTCTTACGAAAAGCACGGGGTGGGAGGAGTCTGACACGGTTGCAAGGGCGGAAAGGAAGTTGACGATAGCGTCCTCGTTATAAATCGAGGAGCGTACGTCACCGTTTGCAATGATGAGCGCGGGGCTCGTTCCCAACTCTTTGATAGCAGAGGTCATTGAGGTGAGCGCCGATTCCGCTGTGATGTTGGGAAGGTTGTAGAGCTTAACGGATGCTCCCTCGTTTCTGTTTTCAAATACGTAATAATCGCTTACGCAACTGTTACCGCGTGCGTGATGGTTGGGGTCATGGCGTGTGCATTGTACCGCGCCGATGCGGTAAATGTTGTTGTTAAGATGCTCCTTAAGCACCTTTACGCTGTGTAGCTTATCAAACGTCCGTCGCTCGCCGCCGATCTCGTCGTGTATCTGATACAGAGTGCCTTGGTATGTGTATTCAACGTAGCTCAAGGTATTGACGCTGGTTGCCCAGCAGACGGTGTAGTAGTCCTCATCTCCCGTTTCAAATACGACGGGCTGGGATAGGAAGGAAAGCGATAGCGTCGTAAGCGTCGTCTGCATATTAAGTCCGTGATTCGGCGCAGTATACGTAACGGGCGACGTTTTACTACTTGTCAGAGAAATCGTTTTTGAAAGCTTTTTCGTGCCCGTTTGGCTGATTACGCTGATGTTAAGGGAATTTCCGCCCGTGAACTTCAGCATAGCTCCCGTAACGTCTCCCGTGTACGGGTCGCCGCCCATTACGAGCTGCGGGAAGTTGAGACCGTAGCTTCCGCTGGCTTTCCATATTGTATCGTGGTAGTGTCCGCAAACACCAAATTGCATACCGAGTGAATTGATCTCGGAAACGAAGCTGAACCACGAGTCGTTCATATCGCTGAGGTCGGGGATGTGATATACGAGCAGGCGGTAGGTCTTGTCATTCGGCTTGAGGGTGGAGAGCCACTCGCGCTCTTCCTGCAGATATTCCTTAAAGTTAACTACTCCGCCGTATTCGGTGTGGGAGTCTACCTTGTCCTCGCCAGTGTCAAGCACAAGACCGTAGAGAGGGCCGTATTCAAAGTCGAAATACATCTCACCCGTTTCGGTCTGATAGTACTCAAGGAGCATGGAGGCGTAGCGACCGCGGGTTTCGTGGTTGCCGCGGCAGTATACAATGGGGTACTGACCGCCCGAAACAGCCGACCAAAGACCGAACAGAGAGTCGATAAGCATATCCTTGGTCTTGATGTAGTTAGCAATATCGCCCGTCATTACGATAAGGTCGGGCGTTGTGGAAAACTGCTTAGCAACAGCCTTGGCGTGGTCAATGTAGCTGTGCGTGTCGGTGAACTGAAGCACGTTGATGCTCGACTCGCTTGCGTATTTTCTGAGAGTCAGAGGACCGCAGGAGATCTTAGTGCTGAAGGTCAGCGTTGTAGCGTTGTTTGCGCTTACGTGCTGTGAGTAAACGGTGTATGAGTTGCCCAGAAGATGCTCGTGAGGCACCTTTACCGCATGAACGGTATCATACGTTCTGATAACGCCGTTTTCCTCGTCGTATACGGTGTATTTAACTCCGTTGTAGGTGTATTCGATGTAGCCCGTGCCGCAAAAGCTGGTCGACCAGATAACGAGGTATCCGTCTCCGACCTCCAGAACGGCAGGCGTTGTCCTAAAATACATCGAGGACGTCGTTCCGCTGGTGGGGATGCTGAATGCATCGGGATTGTATGCGGAGGTTTCGAAGGACGTAAACTCCACAAGACCCGTAAACATTGCGCAAAACATCACGGCAGACAGCAGAAAAGATAAAAATCGAAGTGTTGGCTTCTTTGAGTCGCAAAGCATTTTCATCATTTTCCTTTCGTTTGGCGTAGTTTGTTGCTTTTTTAACAATTACATTGATAATATCACACATACACAAAAAAGTCAACCCCATTTTAACAAATTTGTGCATATTTAATAAAAATATATTAAAAAACACGGAGAGCTGTTCGCTCTCCGTGTTTTTAAGTATAATATTTATTTTTTGCGTTATTTTACCGTTCTGAAGGTTACGGGATCGATCTCGGTCTGAGAGTCCATATCAAAGAACACAACGTTCTTGTAAGTATTGCCGTTGGCAAGGCAGTTGTCAAGAGTGTCCTCCCAGCTTCCACCGCCGTAGAATACCTGAATGTACTTGTCGTTCTGCTCAAGATTGTAGCCGTTTGCGTAGCAGTAAGCAAAGTTAAGTCTTACGTCCTCAGCAACGCAGTTCTTGATGGAAGTGAGCCATGCGCTATCGTAGCCTACGAAGCAAGCAAGGTTGTGGAAGCCCTCAGCCAAGAAACGCTTTACGGAGCATCCGTCGATGGATATCTCGCTGTTTTCGTGGCTGTATCCGAGCATAGCGGCGATACGAATGCCGATGGAGTTGTCCGATGCACCGGTCTTGTACTTGGTAGCGGTGATTACCTTGGAGTCAAGAACGTGTACGTTGTTGAATACGACGTCTGACTTGAGAGAGCAACCAAGCACTATAGCAACGCCGTTGGAGTCGCCTGCGGTGGTGGTGCAGTTCTGGAAGGTGAGGTTACGGAAGGTGATAGCACCGCCGTCCATCATATCAACGAAGCCTACGCGGGTAGAGCTTCTTTCGTTAGCAACGATGTTGAGGTTGGAAATGGTGTGACCGTTACCCTCGAAAATGGTGTTGTAGAGGTAGTAGCCGTTCAGGCTCTGCCACTGCTCGCCGCCCATATCGATATCAGCGTCGATGGATATGGTGTAGCCGTCGTAGTCCTTGTTGTAAACGATGGACTGGTTAAGCTCACGAAGGTCGTCGGCGGTTCTTACGTGGAATACGCCTTCCTCATCCTCGGGGATGGTATCCTCGGGCTCGGTCTCCTCAGGAGTGGTCTCTGCGGGAGTGGTTTCGGAAGGTGTGGTTTCTGCGGGAGTGGTTTCTGCGGGAGTAGTAGCTGCAGGAGTGGTTACTGCGGGAGTGGTCGCTTCGCCTTCGCCACCGTTGCAGGATACTGCACTGATGCAAACGGAGAGGAGCATAAGTATTGCGAGTGATAGGGTAAAGATTTTTTTCATAATCATTTATTCCTTTCATAAAATTGATCATTTAAATTATACCACTTTTTTGCAAATTGTCAATCCCATTTTAAAATTACTCTCTTTTTCTCGATGAGCGAGTATAAAATTTCTAATAAGCTATTGACAATCCCGCAGTTGTGTGATATCATTTTGATATCATCAAAGACGCCTCAAGCAAAGCGTTTTGCTTGTGCGTTAATACTGCTTTTAAGGAAAGAAAAATGAATATCATCGAGATAAAGGACCTTAATAAATCCTTTGGCGAGGTCAAGGCGGTCAAGGGGCTCAGCTTCAACGTCCGCAAGGGCGAGCTTTTTGCTTTTCTCGGCGTTAACGGCGCGGGAAAATCTACCACGATTAATATAATATGCGGTCAGCTTGCGGCAGACGGCGGAAGCGTTATAATAAACGGCAAGGACATCCATAAGGACGCCGACAGCATAAAAAGACAGCTTGGCGTAGTTTTTCAGTCCTCGCTTTTGGATAAGGCGCTTACCGTCAGAGATAACCTTGAAAGCCGCGCGGCGCTTTACGGCATCACGGGTGCGGCGTTTGAAAAAAGGCTTGCGGAGCTTAGCGAGCTTCTCGATCTCGGCGAGCTTATGAAGCGCGCCGTCGGCAAGCTGTCCGGCGGTCAGCGCAGACGTATAGATATCGCGCGCGCACTTTTGCACAGCCCCGAGATACTCATTCTCGACGAGCCGACGACGGGGCTTGATCCGCAGACTCGCGCTACTCTTTGGAGCATCATCTCCGACCTTCGCAAGACCAAGAATATGACCGTGCTTCTCACCACTCACTATATGGAGGAGGCGGCGGATGCCGACTACGTGGTGATGATCGACAGCGGAAGCCTTATTGCCAAGGGAACTCCGCTGGAGCTGAAAAACACCTACGCGGGCGACTTTATCACGGTCTACGGGATCACCGAGGACGTGGCAGACTCGCTTGGCGTGCCGTATGAAAGGATACGCGACGCGTACAGGCTTTCCGTTCCCAACACCGCCGCGGCAACGAGCCTTATAATCAAAAGGCCCGAGGTGTTTACCGATTACGAGATAACGAAGGGAAGAATGGACGACGTTTTCCTTACCGTTACGGGCAAAAAAGCCACGGAGGATGAAGAAAAATGACAACTATGCTGATACTTATAAAGAGGAATACCAAGCTCTTCTTCAAGGATAAGGGAATGTTCCTCACCTCGCTTATCACCCCCGCTATCCTTCTCGTGCTTTACGCGACCTTCCTTTCCGAGGTGTATAAGGATTCTTTTATGATGGCTCTGCCCGAGGGACTTGCCTTTGCCGAGGAGCTGATAGACGGCTGCGTAGCCGCACAGCTTATGTCCTCGATACTTTCCGTTTCCTGTGTTACCGTGGCGTTTTGCTCAAATATGCTTATGGTTCAGGATAGGGCAAACGGCTCGATAAAGGATATCACGATATCCCCCGTAAAAAGCTCCACTCTTGCGCTGAGCTACTATTTCGCAACCCTTATCAGTACGCTCGTTATCTGCTTTACTGCAACCGCCATCTGCCTGCTTTACGTTTGGTACGTGGGCTGGTATCTTACGCTTTCTGACGTTTTGTTCCTCATTCTCGACGTGTTTTTGCTTGTAATGTTCGGCACGGCGCTCTCAAGCGTTATCGGCTTTTTCCTCTCAAGTCAGGGGCAGATATCCGCCGTCGGAACTATCATCAGCTCCTGCTACGGCTTTATCTGCGGCGCGTATATGCCCATATCGCAGTTTTCCGAGGGACTTCAAAAGGTAGTAATGCTTTTGCCCGGAACTTACGGCACGTCCCTTGTGAGAAACCACTCGATGCGCGGCGTTTTTGCCGAGATGGAAAGCTCGGGCTTCCCGCCCGAGGCGGTCGACGCTATGCGCAAGACCGTTGACTGCAATATCAGCTTTTTCGGAAACGACGTAAGCATTGGCGCTATGTACGCGGTGCTTGGCGGCACGGTGGCTGTGCTTGTCGCGGTGTACGTTCTGATGAACGTAATAAAAAACAGAGCCGCCGCCAAGGCTCGTTAATTTAAGTAAAAAAGGCAACGCCGCGCGTTGCCTTTTTTTGCTTAAAATACCAGCTGTATAAGCACCATATAAATAAGCGTTCCCGAAAGAATGCTTGCTATGGCACTTCGCTTCCACGCCTGCACGCCCGCGACGCAAGCGACGGCGATAAGCTCGGGGATTCCGTAGGGATACGCCATGGGAGTCACGTCCTTTAAGCAATAGATAACGAGCATTCCCATAACGGCGGGCGGAAGCACCTTGCCGAGATACGATACGTATTTCGGTGTTTTGCTTCGGAATACGAGAAACGGCAAAAAGCGCAGCAGGGCGGTAACTATCGCCATTACCGCGATAATAAGTGCGGTCTTCATTTTGCGCCCTCCTCTCGTCCGCGAAGGAGTGTCAGCACCAGCGTGATAAGAAGCATCGCGGGGATAAGGAAGCTATCGCGTCCGAATACGATGAGGCAGAGCAGCGTGCTCAAAAGCCCCGTAAGTGCGGGCACGTGATCCCTTGTCGCGAGCCATTGCTCGGTCAGCGAGGCGACGAATAGCGCCGTCATGGAAAACTCGATCCCTGCCGAGGAAAACGGAAGCACCGCCCCAAGCAGATTGCCGATGATACCGCCGATTATCCAATAGGAATGATTAAAAAGCGACACGAGGAATCTGTAAAGATTTGCGTCAACTCGGTCGGGCGCTTTTCCGTCGCAGAGCAGGGAATACGTTTCGTCGGTCAGCGCAAATATCATATACGGCTTATATTTTCCCGCGCCCTTGTACTTGTCTATCATGGAAATGCTGTAAAATAAATGTCGGGCGTTTACCATAAGGGACGTGGCGGCTGTGGTTATAAGGGACGCGCCGCTTGCGATAAGCCCGACGCCCACGTATTGCAGAGAGCCTGCATAAATGGAAATGCTCATAACTGCCGCCCACAGCACCCCGTATCCCGCATTCCGCAAAAGGATACCAAAGCCGATGCCTAAAACTATGTAGCCCGCCAAGACGGGTAGGGACGTGTAAAATGCTTGCTTAACGGTTTTTCGTTTCATCGCTGGTATTAGTTAACTCCGAACTTCTGCTTTTCGACTAATTATAGCACAAAAAATCGGTATTAGCAACTCCTTCCATAATTAAAAACGGCGAAACGTTTTCGTTATTTTTTAACCTTTTTAATAAAACATCTTGATTTTTTGAAATCTATATGGTAAAATTTAAATGTATAAGTGTATATTATTTCGACGAAAGGAAACACGGCTATGAAAAAAACAGTAGCATGGATATTGGCACTTGCATTACTTGCGGTAGCGACCGTTATCGGCACGGTAGCATATCTTACCGACGTGGACTCGGAAACGAACGTTTTTACCATCGGTAACGTCGATATCGACCTCCTCGAATACGAGCGCATCGATACCGAAACTGCGAACGCTGACGCAGAGGTGCAGGAGTTCCACGATAACAAGCCCTTGCTCCCCGCGGTTATAGACAAGGACTTTGACTACACCGCAGGCGATACGTACGTTGATTGGGAGCAGATAGGAAAAGAGGCAGGATACACCTCGCCTATTTGGAATCCCGAAAAGATCAACAACGAAGTTGACAAGATGGTTTTCGTTGAAAACACGGGTGACTACAGCGCATACGTGCGCACCTATTTCGCGTTCGAGGCAGGCAACTACGCCACCTTTGAGCGTTTTCAGGAAATGATACACATAAACCTCAACGACACTTCAAGCGAGTGGGTTTGGGAGTGGATTCCGTTCCTCGCTACCAACGATGAAGGCGGTAAGTATTTCATTGCAAAGGCTACGTACCAAAAGGAGCTTGCTCCCGATGCTATCACGGAGATAAGCCTTTCCCAGATTGCGCTTGATCCCACCTCTACAAATGAGCACGTATCTGCCTTTGGCGATACATACGAG
>JAFXAC010000083.1 GCA_017522125.1 Clostridia bacterium
CGACCTCATCATCACCAAGGAGATCTCCCGATTCGCCCGTAACACTCTCGACTCACTGCAATACACAAGAGAGCTTCTGAATATGGGCGTCGGCGTATTCTTCCAAAACGATAACATCAATACCCTCGATGAGGATGCGGAACTTCGTCTCACGATCATGTCCTCGATTGCACAGGACGAGCTTCGCAAGCTGTCCTCGCGTGTAAAATTCGGACATCAGCAAGCCATCAAATCAAGCGTTGTACTTGGCAACAGCCGTATCTTCGGATACAAGAAAGAGGACAAGCGCCTTGTCATAGACGAGAGCCAAGCACCGATGGTACGTGATCTGTTCCGCCTTTACGCTACTGGCGAATACAGTATGAAGCAGCTTGAAAAGATTTTCTACGATCAGGGCTACCGCAATTACAACGGCAACAAAATTGCCCACACCACAATGTCGGGCATCATATCCAATCCAAAATATAAGGGGTATTACGTCGGCAACAAGGTGCGTATCGTGGATATGTTCACCAAGAAGCAGAAATTCCTACCGCCCGAAGAATGGGTAATGTTTAAGGATGAAACGGGCGAAATCGTACCCGCTATCGTATCCGAAGAAATATGGGATAAGGCAAACGAGGTGTTGGCTCGCAGAAGCGAGGACGTAAAGAACCGCCAAGGCATCTGCAACCACGCCAATCTACTGACGGGCAAATTATATTGTGCCCATTGCGGCACCGCATACTACCGCCGTGAATCCAAGAGCAAGGACGGCAAAGTAAACTCCAAGTGGGTATGCTCCAATAAGATCAACAACGGCGCGGATGCCTGCCCGTCCTTCCCGATATACGAGGATGAGGTCAAGCCCATCTTGTTCGAGGTATTCAGCGAAACGAGAGTGGATGTGGAAGCACTCCTTGCAAGCTACGAGGAAATGTTCAAGTCAATGGAAGCGGATGATGAAACCGCAAAACAGATTGACGAACAGAAGCGTATCATAGAGCTTTCAGATCAAAAGAAAAACAAGCTCTTGGAGCTTGTCACGACAGGCGCTATTACAACGACTAATTTCAAATCCATGACCGCAACCTGCGACCGAGAGGTAGAGGAAGCGCAGAAAGCTCTCGCGGAGCTTGAGGAACAGTTATTCACCAAAGAGGAATACCGCAAGCATATCGGAGAGGTAAAAGCAAGGCTTGATGCAGCCATCAAGGATGCAAGTACGGGCATTATAACGAACGAATTCGTAGCCCAATATATTGATAAAATCTTCGTCACATTAACCGATGATGATACAGCGAAGCTTGAAATTAAGATATTTACGGGAAAAAGCACCGAAAAATGGCTTAAAAAGCTCAATGCACGGATTAGAAGTCGTACGGGTGTCACGTCTAAGAAGATGGTTGAGAAGTACGAGAACGAGATCAAGGGCGGAAGCGCTAAATAAGCTCGTTTCGATAAAATGCTAAACCAAAAGGGCAACCGATTTCGGTTGCCCTTGAATTATTTACTTCCAATTTGTCCTTTATAAGCCCGCATTGCGCCGATAGGCGGCGATGCAAGCAGCACAGTTGTGCTTATTCTTTGCTTTTTGCCTTTATTGCACCGTTCTTAACGTTCAAAACGCGCAAGAGCGCGGGGCTTACGAGAATATTTGCCAAAAGCTCAAATACGAAATTTAAGCCGATGTAGCCGACTACTATGAAAACGAACAGAGATTGACCGCTTGCCGCCGCTCCTGCAACGATGTTGTCAAAGAAAAAGACGAAGCAGCCAAGAATAAACAGCGAGGTGTTGACTACGGGAGCGACCACTGCGCTGACGAGAATTGCCAAATAGCGGTTTACTTTTACCAAGAGCTTGTATGCAAGAGCCGCCGAAAGACCTGCCAAAAGTCCCTTAAGAAGAACCGTTACGATAGTTCCGCCTGCGCTCAGTCCAAGCCAATACGCGGCGTCTGCCGTTGCGAAGAACACGGCACCCGATACAAGACCGAGCCACGCGCCCACGAGAGGGCCGCAGATCGCGCCGCCAAGCACGACGGGGATAAGCGTCAGGGAGATGGAAGCGAGGGCTCCTATCTTAATAAATCCGCCCATGTATGCAAGTATGGCAACGATTGCCGTGAACATTGCTACAAGCGTAAGTTTTTTTATCATTTCTTGGTTTTTGCGTGCTGATTTCATAATG
The DNA here is from genome assembly GCA_017522125.1 of Clostridia bacterium. GTDB lineage: Bacteria > Bacillota > Clostridia > Oscillospirales > CAG-272 > CAG-390. The sequence goes on from JAFXAC010000083.1 coordinate 2,173, forward strand.
CTCTCCTTTATTTTTTGCCCGTAACGGGCTTTTTTGCTATATGAACGCGGTGCTTGCCGTGTTGTTTTTATAATTAAATTTGTAAAATTATAGCATAAAAAATCATGTTTGTCAAGTTTTGAGTTAATAATTATGCATTTGTTAAAGTGAAAGCGACAAAACTTTATTTTTTGTTGCAAAAGTAAGATATTTGTTGTATAATAATAGCATCACACTTGTGTATGCGAGGTAGATATGAAAAAGAAAACAAGACCGCTTATAGGAATAACGTCGTCTATGGTAGACGAAAGAACCATAAAGATGAACGAGAATTATTTTTCAGCCGTTTACGAAGCGGGCGGAATGCCCGTATTTTTGCCGTACACGCTCGGCGCGGAGAAGGCAAAGGAGATACACGGCGAGTTTGACGGTTTCCTCTTTGCGGGGGGCGTGGATATCGACCCCAAGTATTACGGCGAGGAGCTGACGGGTAAGGACGTTGAGATATGCGCCGCGCGAGATGAGTTTGAGCTTGCTCTGCTTGAGGAGCTAAAGGAAAGCCCCAAGCCCATTCTTGGAATTTGCCGCGGCATTCAGGTTATAAACGTCGCCTGCGGCGGCACGCTCATTCAGGATATGGACGGACACAGACAGTCAGAGCCGAGGGATTGCCGCCCCCAAGGCGTCAATCTTAAGCCCGACAGCCTGCTTTTGCGCCTTGCGGGGGACGAGCGCATTACCGTAAACAGCTTTCACCATCAGGCTATAAAGGATGTTTCTCCGTGGTACAAGGTCACGGCTTGTGCCGACGACGGAACGGTCGAGGCGATAGAGCTGAAGCGCCCGATGGGACGCTTTGCACTTGGCGTGCAGTGGCACCCCGAAATGCTTTATAAGACCGACAAAATGTCCAGAGCCATTTTTGACGCCTTCGTTCAAGCGGCAACCAAGCAAAACCCCGAGGAATAATCAGCGAAGCACCACGGAATATTCCGCGGTGCTTTTCTATCAATACGGGATCTTGAAATAATCAAGGTATCTTTTGAACTTATCCTGCGCGGTAAGGCAGGTGTCCGTTAAATATCCGCGCTCGCGCGTCCACTCCGCAAGCCCCCTATAATAGAACATTTTCAGCTCATCATCAATGATAAACGGAACGATGCCGTTGCGTAGACATTCTTTGAAAAGGATCAATCTGCCAACGCGCCCGTTACCGTCTTGGAATGGGTGGATACGCTCGAAACGATAGTGAAAATCAAGAATATCCGCAAGCGTTTTTTTCTTCTCGGTATTGTATCTTGTGATAAGTGCTTTCATTTCGGGAGCAACGTCCTCGGGAAGTGTGGTTTCTCTGCCACCGACTTCATTGGGGAGCTTTTTATAATCACCGACTGCAAACCAAGATAGGTGACTGTCGGACGTTCCAGCTTTGAGGACGCGGTGCAGGTTTTTGATAAAGCCTTCTGTCAGAACGGCTTTTGCGTTTTCGATCACCATATCAATACAGCGGAAGTGATTGGAGGTCTCTACGATATCATCCACACTCACGCTATCGTTTGTAATACCAATAGTGTTGGTTTCAAAAATATATCTTGTCTGGTCATGTGTCAAGCGGCTGCCTTCGATGTGGTTTGAGTTGTAGGTCAGCTCGATTTGTACCTTATGATAGATGCCGCCGGACAAAGAAGCCTTCTGTTCTCTCTGCAATATTTCAAGCAAGGCTTGGGGGGAAGAAGTTTTGCGCGTTTTACGCATCGGCTTTTTGGCTGTTGCAGGAATCATCCATGTTTTGCCTACAAGAATCGCGCCGCCCACACGCCCTTCTGTGCAATAATTACGAACGCTACGCTCGGATATATTCCATTTTTTTGCCGCATCGCTTGCTGAGATATAATTCATAGGCTACTCTCCTTCGTGTTTAGTTAAGACTATTATACCACGCTATCGGCAAAATATCAAGAGGAATCACGAATAAAAAACACCGTTATTTTGCCGATATCGGCAAAATAACGGTCGTGGGAATAAAAATACCGCAGAGAGAACTCTCTGCGGTATTTTTTTACATATTTCGCGTTGCGATAAAGCTTGCGCCCGTACCGAGAACGTTCTCGATAACGACGTCGCCGACCTTTACGGGAGCGGTCAGCTCCACCTCGTCAAGCAGCTTCATTGCCTCAAAGATGAGCTCCTTGGGAATGGGCTTGTCGGTCTTTACGGGCAGGCGGGGGTAGAGTCCGCCGCGCACCTTGACGGAGGAGGTGATAGTGCGCTTGGGCGCTATGACCTCGCTTTTGCCGTATTCCTCGCCGCGCGGACAGTTGTTTCCGCTTACGGCGTAGCCGTTTTCCTCATCTACGGTAAGATGGCAGCCCTTGGGGCATACTATGCAGATAAGCTCCTTCATTTTACGCCTCCTTGTCCTCAACGCAGACCGTTATCTCGCCCTGCGCTTTTGCAAGCAGAACGGAGGGAATGCGTATCTTTTCCATTTCACCCGGAGCCATATGCTCGCGGCTGAACTTGCATATCTCGACCTCGCCCGAGCGCACTCTTATCACGGAGTCGTGGCGCGGACGGTTTGTGCGGAAGAATATCTCAACGCCCTTGTCTACGTTTTCGGGGCGTATCTTTTGCGGAACGGTGTAGTTTACGCCGTCGCCGTTCTTGACGGTAATAACGTCGCCGCCGACGCGCTTGCCCTGTGCAAACTCTGCGGCTGCGCGTCCTGCGCGAATGCTCTCCGCGCTTACGAAGTCAACGAGGTCGTGAACGTGTACTACGTTTCCGCTGGCAAATATGCCCTCGGTCATAGTCTGCATATTTTCATATACGACGGGGCCGTTAGTACGTGGGTCAATTTCAATTCCTGCGGCGCGGGAAAGCTCGTTTTCGGGGATAAGTCCGACGCTGAGCAGTACCGTGTCGCATTCTATCTCAAATTCAGTACCCGCAATCGGCTTGCCGCCGTCAACCCTTGAAACGACTACCTTTTCGACTCTGCCCTTGCCGACGATGTCGGTAATGGTGTGGGAGAGGTAAAGCGGGATTCCGTAGTCCTCAAGGCACTGAACGATATTGCGGTTAAGTCCGTTGGAGTAGGGGCAAAGCTCAACGCAGGCAAGCACCTTTGCGCCCTCAAGCGTCATACGGCGAGCCATGATAAGCCCGATATCGCCCGAGCCGAGAATGACCACGCGCTTACCGACCATATAGCCCTCCATATTAACGTATCTCTGCGCAGTACCCGCCGAGAAAACGCCTGCGGGACGGTCACCCGGAATGGCTATCGCGCCTCTCGTGCGCTCGCGGCAGCCCATGCAAAGCACCACCGCGCCCGCGGTATACTCGCAGTAGCCGCGTTCGGGGCTGATGCAGGATACCTTGCGGCACTCACCCGCATCGGCAACGTCAAGCACCATCGTGTTCGTAACTACCTCTGCGTCGGTCTTTGCGACCATATCGGCAAAGCGTCCCGCGTATTCGGGGCCCGTCAGCTCCTCGCCGAAGTGGTGCAGACCAAAGCCGTTATGTATGCACTGATTAAGGATTCCGCCGACCTCGCGGTCGCGCTCGATAACGAGGAGCTTTTTTGCTCCGTTTTCATAGGCGGAAACTGCGGCGGCAAGACCCGCAGGGCCTCCGCCGATTATAATAACGTCATAATTTCTTTCCATAATTGCACCTCACGCCTTCGTTTTGCCCGTGATGATGAAGGAGCCGTCCTTGTCAAGCGGGATCTCCTCCATGGGTATGCCAAGCTCACGGGATATCAGCTCGTGAACTCTGGGCGAGCAAAAGCCGCCCTGACAGCGTCCCATTCCCGCGCGACAGCGACGCTTTACAGCGTCGATTGAGCGAGGAGTGATGGGGCGGCGGATAGCGTCTACTATCTCGCCCTCGGTAACCGTTTCGCAACGGCAAATGATCTTACCGTATGCGGGATTTTTGGCGATAAGCGCGCGCTTTTCGTCTGCACTCATGCTTGCAAGATGCACGACGGGCGGACGTTCGTCCTTGAAGCTTTCCTTGGCTCTCAGCTTAAGTCCCGAGGCGGAGAGAAGGCGTGCGGCTTCCTCGCCTACTGCGGGGGCAGAGGAGAGACCCGGTGAGCACATTCCCGCAAGGTTTATCATTCTGTCGCAGGCGGGACTTATATCTATGGTAAAGTCCTTTATCTGCGTCGTGGGGCGTACGCCTGCGTACTGACGTATGATATTGCGGTAATTTATGGACGGCACGGATTCAAGTCCGCGCGCCTTTAGCATAGTAAGAATGTCCGAGGTAGTCCTTACGTCGTCGCCGTCGCGTGCGGGATTGGCGTCAGGTCCGACTATAAGGTTTCCGTGAACCGTGGGAGCGACGAGTATTCCCTTGAAGCCGTTTTCGTCGGGGCAACGGAAGATAACGGAGTTTACCTTCGCGCCCTCCGCCTTGTCAAGCACGAAATACTGTCCCGACATATTAGTTTGCGTGAGTCTGTCGTCACCGACCATCTTTGCGATATCGGCGGAGTGACAGCCTGCGGCGTTTATTACGTATCTTGTTTCAAGCTCGCCCTTGTCGGTGACTACGGTGAGCGAGTCGGCGTTTTTCTTTATGTTCTCGACCTTGGTGGAGAGCATAAGCTCCGCGCCGTTGAGAACTGCGACCTCTGCCATAGCGGTAGCAAATTCCCAAGGGTTGATGATGGCGGAGTCGTCGGACCACAGCGCACCGATGGCGGCGGGGTTTATGGCGGGCTCTGCCTTCATAAGCTCGTCGTGGTCAAGCACCTTTACGCTTACGCCGTTTTTGAGTCCGCGCTCATAAAGTGCGCGTACCTCCTCCATATCGTGCTCGTTGAACGCGATAACGAGGGATTGCATGGGCTTGTACTCCACGTGCAATTTGTCGCAAATTTCCTTTGCCAGCGCGATTCCGCGGCGGTTCAGGGGAGCCATGCGAGATTCGGGCTTGGGGTCGTAGCCTGCGTGCATAATGGCACTGTTTGCCTTCGTGGTGGCGCAGGCAACGTCGTTGAAGCGTTCGATTATTCCGACTTTGAGGTCGTATCTGGCAAGCGTGTACGCGGCAGCCGCGCCCGTTACGCCGCAACCGATGATGAGAACGTCATACATTCTTGACACCTCTTTCTTATGTTTATTTTACCGATGTTACCGCGCCGTCCATGTAGAACATGCAGGGGCGTGCGTAATCGTCGGGTGAGCTACAGTATTTAGCGAATTCGCTCATAATTATCTTGCAGGTCTCTTCGGGGGATATGTTCTCGGTGTTTACCACGAGGTCAAAATTATTGAGGTCAAGGTGGTCAACACCGTAAAGCTCGCGGTAACGCGCGTTCTCTGTGAGCATTCGCGCGTTAAGCTGCTCTATTGCGTCCTCTACCGAGGAGTAGCATTCGACCGAGCCGCGGCAGTCGCGCATAACGCGTCGTGCCGCCACGTCGGTAGCGACGAAAAGGTAGACCTTAAAGCTGTTTTGCGCGAAATGCCAAGCCATGCGCGAGTCAAAAAGCAAGGTCTCGCTTGCGCGCTCAACGGATATTTTCGTAACCGTATCGTCAAGCATATGGTCGTACTTGTGGTCGCTGTTCATAAGCTGATTCATCTGGAGCGTGGTAAGCCCCATATCTGCGGCAATTTTGCGCTGTATAGTACCCGTGCTGTATATCTCAAAGCCCTCGCTTGCGGCAAGGAGCTTTGCCACGGTGGATTTGCCGCTTCCGAGTCTGCCCGTTATGGAAATATGCATCGTCTTATTTCTCCTTCACTGTCAGTTTCTTGCGAGCTTGCGCAGATATTCTGCGTGCGCTTCCTCTGCAACGCCTGCACGGCGTATCTTTCTTGAGGAGTTCTTGTCGAACTTTTCCTGCCTCGTTACAAAGAAATGGATGCGCTTGTAGTCCTGAACGAGAGAGTTCGTGTCCTCGATTGCCTTGGCGAATTCAGCCTCGACCTGCCCCTGCGAATATCCCCTGCCGTACGTTTCCGTAAAGGCGGCTTCGTTGGGGTAGAGAACCGCGACTATATCGTAGTCGCCCTTGGCTTCGTTGACGTAGCCGACCACCACCGCGTCGTCAACGAACTCACTGCGGCAAAGGTAGGTCTCAAGCTCCTCGGGGAAAACGTTCTTTCCGCCCGCGGTGACGATGACGTTCTTCTTTCTGCCCGTGATGTGCAAAAAGCCGTCGGTGTCGATATATCCGAGGTCGCCCGTATACAGCCAACCGCCGCGTATCGTCTTTGCGGTAAGCTCGGGGTCGCCGTAGTAGCCAAGCATTACGTTGTCGCCCTTTACGCGTATCTCGCCCGTGCCGTCGTTCTGAACGTCGTACACGTCAAGCACGCTGTGCGGTGTGGCAAGTCCTGCGGCATCGTCGCGGTAGAAATCGTCCTTGTTTACTGCGGCTATGGGGGCGCACTCGGTAAGTCCGTAGCCCTGAAGCGTAAGGAAGCCAAGGTCGCGCATACCCTTTATTACCATCGGGTCTGCCGCCGCGCCGCCGCTTATGATAAGGCGCAGATTTCCGCCGAGCGAGTCGTGTATTTCGGAGAATACGCGGCGCTTCAGCTTCATATTTTTGCCCGTCAGCTTTATGGCGTTGCGCACCTTTCTTTCGATACCCTTGCGCTTGATATTTGCCCATATCTTGTGATAAATGGTTTCAAGCAGTATCGGAACGCAGAACATTGCGGTGGGCTTGACCTCCTGAATGTTGCGCGTGATGTAGCGCAGTCCCTCGGCAAAGGCGATAGAGCCGCCTATGCTGAGAACGAAAAGGAAGCCGCACGTCGCCTCGTAAATGTGGTGCATCGGGAGAACGGAAAGCACGCGGTCGGTGCAGTCCGCCTGTATCATCGTGCCTATCTCCGAGAGGGTGTAGCAGATATTTCTGTTTGAGAGCATAACGCCCTTTGAAACGCCCGTCGTTCCCGACGTGAATATGAGGATAGCCATAGCATCGTTATTTATGGGCAGGCGCAGATAATCGCGCTCTCCGCATTTTAAGCGCTTTGCGCCCGATGCGATAAGGGAGTATATATCGTCAAAGGTAAACGTGTCTATTCCGACCTTGTCTGCCTTTTCTTTAAGGTGAGAGGAGCAGAATATGGCGCGTGCCTCGCTGAGGTTTGCAATGTTTTGCAGCTCCTCGTCGGGGATCTCCTTGTCAACGGGAACGATAACGCCAAGGCCGCAAACGGTCGCCATATAGACGGTCGCCCATTCAAGCGAGTTGTCGCCCATAACGATTATGCGGCTGCCCGCATATCCGCGCGCGTAAAGCTCCGTACCAAGCTCCTCCACCATATCGCGGTATTCGGAGTAGGTGGTTTCCTGATACGCGCCGTTTTCCTTTTGCATAAATGCAACGCGAGAGCCGAAAAGACGCTCGGATGAGCGCAGCATAGAGCGAATATTGTCACATTTTTTTGAATCGTAGTATTTTGGCTTCTTTACCATCTGGAAGCATCCTTTCTTCAAAAAAGAGTTGGCTTAATTCAAGCCGTCAAGATAGTTGACTATAACGCTTGCCGCGTTGTCGGCGGCGATTTTTACAAAGGTGGGGAAGTCAACGGGGGAGTCCTCGTTTGCGCTGTCGGAGATGGAGCGCAAAATGCCGAACGGCGTGCCGAAAAGTCGGCAAACGTGGGCTATCGCCGCGCCCTCCATTTCGCAGGCAACCGCACCGAAGGTGGCAACGATGTCCTGCTTTTTCTTGCTGTCGCTCACGAAAACGTCACCCGATGCAACTACTCCGCGACGCACGCCAAGTGCGGCTTTTTCTGCGGCAAGGTAGAGCGCGTCGGCAGTCCCTTCGTCGGCGGCAAGGAGCTTTTCCTCGCGCCCGTCGGGGAAGAATATCATTCCGCGCTCGTCGCCAAGCTCGCCGTAGTCAAGGTCGTGCTCAACCGCGCCGTCGGCAACTACGATGTCCCCGACGCGCATTCCGTCGGCAAGACCTCCCGCAACACCCGTGTTTATCACGGCGGCGGGGGCGTAGCGCATTATCATCTCGGCGGCGCAGGCGGCGGCGTTGACCTTTCCTACGCCACAGCAGGCGAGTATAACGTCCTGTGACGCAAGCCTTCCGCTTATAAATTCGTGCGCTCCTATTTTCTCCGTTACGGGTGAGCTTATCATTCCCGCGAGCTTTTCAAGCTCGGAGCGCATAGCAACTATTATTCCTATTTTACACGTATTTTCCATAATTATACAAGCCTTTTGATTTTTAGATTCCGCCGTCAAGGACGTCGCCTGAATAAAGAAACGTCTGCTTTCGAGCGTTCAGGGCATCAAGGTAGCGAGTAGCCTCCGCCCTTGCGGCGGCGACGGAGAGCGCGCGGAAGTTTCCGCACTCGCGCCGTCTTGCCCCAGGCATCGCGCCCTCGTGTGAAATTATTTTTTCAAGCGCGTTTTTAAGCGCGGCAAGGTTTTTTTCATTGTCCTCGGTGCTACCGCGCATCAAGAGGTAAAAGCCCGTGCGACAGCCCATCGGGCCGACGTATATCACGCGCTCGCCCGCCTCGCCCGCGCGCATATACGTTGCAAGCATATGCTCAAGCGAATGTGCGGCAAGGGGGGATATATAGTCGCCTCCGTTGGGGCGGCGCATACGCAGGTCGTAGGTTACCACGTCGCCGTCGACGCGGCTGACGTAAATTCCCTCGGTAAGAAGGTCGTGGTCTACGGTAAATGATGCAATTCGTTCCATCAGTATCTCACTTTCGTCACTACGGTAGAGGCGGGGTTGTAGAAGCGGCAGGTCTTTATCATGCGCTCGGTCGCCTCAAAGTAAAAGACGCATCTTTTGCCCTCCTCACTCGTGAAGATGGCAAAATATTTGTCGGGGCTGTCGGAGTCGCCAATGGCGTTATAGACGATCTCGGGGTCGAAAAGCTCAAGCTTGTCCTCGTGCATACGGTAGCCCACGGGTGCGATAAGCGTGGCGGCGCGAAGGGGAAAGGTTATCTTCTCGCGGCGCGAGCGACCGCCGTATATAACGGAAAAGGTAAGCACGCCCGAAACTATAGCGTATTCATATTCAAGCTTGACGTAGCGCCAAGTGAAGAATATCAGCATCCATTCGCTCAGGGGAATAAAGCAGAGCATAGGCACGCCGAGGCGCGTGAGAAAGCCGACGAGAAGCGCGAAGATGGGATAGAGTATATAAAGCATTACGAGAAGAATGCGTCGGGTGCGCCATTTTCCCTCGGATTTCTGCGCTACGACGTATTCGTAGGGGGCGTTAAAATCAGCCATGATCGGACTCCTAAAAAAATAAATATTCAATCCATTATACTATAAATAAGTTAATAAATCAATATTAAAAAAGAAAAAACAGAGAAAATTCGGTGAATCTTCTCTGTTTTTCAAAAACCGTCAGGCTCTGCGAATGGTTTCGATAACAACAGCCTCGCGGGGAACGTCCTGCATATAGAAGCCGATGCTGCCCGTCTTTACGCTTGCGATCTTGTCAAGCACGTCAAGTCCGTCCGTAACAAGTCCAAAGCCCGCGTACTGAGCGTCAAGATGCGGCGCGTCCTGATGCATTACGAAGAACTGCGAGGATGCGGAGTTGGGGTCGGACGTGCGCG